>PFOG01000164.1 GCA_002792395.1 Candidatus Portnoybacteria bacterium CG_4_10_14_0_2_um_filter_44_20
CGGACAAGGAGCTATATATTAAGAATATTCATGCTGTTTTACAAAAGGAGGATTTGCCGTGATGTTTGAATGGTTTAGGAAGCGACAAGGGGTTAAGGCCACGACGCCGCCAATACCAAAGAGAAGTTTTTGGGAAGTGATAGATGAAGGGACTCTTAGATTGTTGGTGGAACAAACCGGTCCGTACGTGTTGGGTTCGTCCACCAAGGCAGAGCTTTTGTATGGCGCCCTATCGGAAGCTGAAGCAAGACTTCTGGATAGCGCTTTGGCAGAGCTTTTAATGATGTTGGTGCTTATGGAGAGCGGATACCAGCTAATTTTTTGCCGTGTGGGCAACAAGATAAATTACGTGCCGGCTTGGGCAAAGTATCCGCTTCGACTGACGCGGGTCAGAAATTTACTTGAGGATGGGCTTGAAGATGATTTGGCAGCCGCGTCGGCCCTTGATGAGGATATGTTAGAGTATTTGACTGTGATGTGGTAAATAAAAACAAAAAGATAGGGCCACTTGGGTGGCCTTTTTAAATTTTCTGTTATATTGTTATACTTAAATTATGATTCGAGACGAAATCAAAAAAATAATCCAAAAAGCCGCAAAATTCCACTGGAACATTGATTTGGAATTGGATCAGATCAAAATTGATTATTCGCCGGAGGGATTTGGCGACTATTCAACGAACGTGGCGATGTTTTTGGCTAAAGAAGCCAGAAGTAACCCGATGGAGACAGCAGAAGAAATTGCGGACGAGATCCTGAAACGAGTTCAGGATGACACGATAGAAGATATTAAAGCGGTTAAGCCGGGGTTTCTTAATTTTTATCTAACAAGAGGAATTTTACAGAATGTCGTGGCGGAAATAAATGAAGCTGGTAGAAGGTATGGTGATTCAAGTATGGGGAAAGGGCAAAAGATTCATCTGGATTTTGTTTCCGCGAATCCTACGGGGCCGGTACATATCGGTAATGCCCGTGGCGGACCGTTCGGCGACGTTTTGGCGAATATTTTGGAAAAAGTCGGATTTAAGACACTTCGTGAATATTACGTGAATGACACCGGCGGTCAGGCTGAGATCTTGGGTCATTCGATCATCGGTGATGAGCAAGCTCAATATCAGGGAGGGTACATTGAGGAATTGCGGAAGAAGATATCAGAGAAAGATCCCGGAAAAGCTGGAGAACAAGGCGTGAAAATTATTCTAGAGGATATTATCAAGCCGTCAATGGAAAAATTAGGGATTCGGTTTGATAATTGGTTCTCGGAAAGAGAACTGCAAAAAAGCGGCAAAGTAGATAAAGCCCTGGATCTTTTAAGGGGCAAAAATTTAATTTATGAAAATGATGGCGCCCTTTGGTTTAGGTCTACGAATTTTGGTGACGATAAAGACCGGGTTGTTGTTAAATCAAGCGGCGAAAAAACGTATTTTGGCTCAGATATTGCCTATCATAAAGAAAAAATTGACCTTGGATTTGATAAATTAATTGATATCTGGGGGGCTGACCATCATGGAGATGTGAAAAGGATGAAGGGCGCCATGGAAGCGCTTGGTTATAAGGATAAGCTGGAAATTATACTGACACAGTTTGTACGAGTTTTAACAGAAGGCAAGGAAATGAAAATGTCAAAGAGGGCGGGAACTTATGTTAGTATTGATGATTTGATCGAAGAAGTAGGAAAAGACGCAACAAGGTTTTTCTTTCTTATGTACAGCGCCGATACGCATATGAACTTTGATATGGATTTAGCCAAGGAGCGGAGCGAGAAAAACCCGGTTTATTATGTTCAGTACGCGCACGCGAGGATCTGCAGTATTTTTAGAAAATATAATCCTTCGACCGTGCTCAGGACAAGTGCGAAAAACGCTAAAGAGTATGCGAAAAACGCGAACTTAGAATTGCTGGAGCATGAAACAGAATCAAAGTTGATAAAACAACTGATAAAATTTCCGGAGATCATTGAAGATGTCGCCAAAGATTATCAGGTCCATCGATTGCCGCACTACGCGATAGAGTTGGTCAAGACTTTCCACAAATTATACGAAGATTGCCGGGTGATAGATGAAAAAGCGCCCGAATTAACGCAGGCGCGGTTGGCTTTGGTTCGAGCGACGCAAATTACTTTAAAAAACACCCTTGATTTGATGGGTATTAGCGCGCCGGAGAAGATGTGATGCCAGATACAATCGCCGGCTTAGTGGTGACAATTTGAGCAGGTTCCAGATGAGCAGGAATGGCAGGTGTGGCCGGATGTAATTTTACTATTCGAAGATTTGGCGCAAAAGGCGGAGAAAAGCTTCTCTGTTTTTTTGTGTCCACATTTCGGACACGAGACAGTTTCTGATTTTTTCAGAACCAGCTGCTCAAATTTCTTTCTACATTTTTTACATCGGAATTCATAAATTGGCATAGCAGTTTTGGAGATCAGCTTAGGTTGGCTTTGGCTACGAGATACCCCACTCCGAAAGGAGCTTCATACGACAGTATCTCAAAATTATACTTTAATCCAGACAAGGCGCCAAGCAGAATAATGATCGAACGCAATCCGCATTCCCCCGCTTCTTCGATCAGAGAGGGGTCCATATTCAGAATTTTTTCGGAATCATTTTTTTTCAGCAAGTCGATTAGTTTTTCGTCGAATTCTTTTCCACGGGGCGAGTAGCCGACCGGCGCGTCTGGGGTGACACGGTGCGACAGATCGCCAGAAGCGACAACGGCGATTTTTCCATCACTTTTTCCAATAGCCTCACCGATGGCTTGGCCGAAATTGAAATGTGTTTGGAGGCTTAGAGGCGAAAAAGCAATGGGAATCACTTTGGCGGAATGATAGTCTTGCGTCAGATAATAAAGCGGCACCAACGAGCCGTGGTCAAGTTGCGGGATGTCAACCGAACCGACGGGAATACCATTTTTTAGAGCCGCTTCTTTGATTGCGCTAACCACTTCCAAATTATTTTTAAAAGACAGTGTTGTTTTAAAATCGCCGAATTGAGAAAAGTCGCCCCTTAATTCTTTGGAAACCGTGATAGACATTTGGTCATATTGCATCGGTCCATGCGGCGAAATAATGATGACTGTGTTTGGTTTGGCTGAACAAAAATATTCGGCCAATTTTTTCATGGCCCCAACTGTTTTCCTTGTTTTGTTTAATTCTTTGCCGCCAACCGACGGGATAATAATCGGTGGATGGGGGCAAATAGAAGCAAAAACTAACATCTGAATGTTGTTTATCTGAATTTATTCTGTATATTTTTCCACTTCAAATCTATACATTTCAACATTTTCCTTGGCCGGATTGATTCCGGCTTTCTGGCAACAGACAAGGAATTGTTCTTGCGGCGTGTCGATGCCGTCTAAATCAGGCAGCAGCAGGCCGGTTTTATACTGATAGTCAACGCTTTTGACTATCAGTCCATGCTTCTTTGGGTCATGATTTTCTAAATCCAGGATTTGTTCCGGTTCATTGAGTAGGGAGACTTCGAAAGTTAAATGGTCTAATTCGTGAAGCTCCACCGGATCAAAGCGGTTATCGCGGACTGCGGCGGCTATGGCGTTATCAATTATCTCTTGCGGCAGATTTTCTTTGGTCGGCAGATAGGTGCCGATACAGCCTCTTAGTTGATCGCCCTTTTTGATCGTTACAAAAACCCCGCATTTCTTGGTGTAGAAATGTTCCGGCAGGTTCTGTGGGGTGGCAGGAGCATTACCGTGCTCAAGATAGTTTTTGATCGCCTGTTTGGCCAGTTGGCAATAAATATTTTGGGTGTCCATAATCACCATTTTCTTTTTAAGCTATCTGATACTATTATATACAAACATAAGTAAAAAAAGATAGGTTTGGTATAAAAAAGAGCAGGCTATTACACCCGCCCTAAAAGATAGTTTTATCTTCCGTTTGTCACGGCACAGATTTTACTTATTTCCTCGGCTAATTTTTTATTTATTTCTTTGGCCCAGGGGAGGATATATTTTTCGGTTTCGTCCACGAACTTTCTTTTCCGCTTTTGGTCCCACGATTTCATGTCGCGCAGATTGTGCAACCGATCGGCCAGTTTAACGATTTTTGTTTTCCGATCCGCATTTCTGACCTGCTCGATATATTCTTCTTCTTTCCTTGTGGCGCCGGTTTTTCTCTCCGCGGCGCTGACTTTGGTTAAGAGGGCGATTGCATTGCTGACTTCTCTGCCGAAAATGTGTTGGATATCATCGTTGGTCAGCATAAAAGATTCTTCGTCAATGTCATGAATGAGGGCGATGATGATGGTGTCGCGGTCAGAGACGTTAGCTTCTTTTATCAGTATGAGCGCAGTTCCTTTTACGTGTTCGAAATAGCGTTCGCCGCTATCCCGGGTCTGGTTGCGGTGCCCATATTTTGCCAGTCGGTAAGCCAGCATTATTTTCTCAACATCTTCTTCCCAGAATTTCTGACGGAGAAGTTTTTCGAAACCGTTCCGGTTCATCGTTTTGTCCTCTTTTTCGACTATAAGTTTAAGTAAAGACCTTTATAGACTTTGAATTGCGGTTCGGGGTATTTCAAGCGCAACTCTTTTTCTTTTTCTTCAGCGGCTATGCCCGATTCACCTAGGGGGATTATCGCGATGTCGATTATTTTCCCAGCCGGGTCAATTGCCACAATAACGTGTTTCTCTTTCAGCCATTCGGGGAGTTCGTGTTTAAAATAGTCCCTTTCGTGCTGATCGAGCCATGCCTTGATATGCATGGCATAAAAGATGTCGGGCACAACTACCCTTGTGTGGGGCAGGGCAACCGTGACCACATAAGCAGATGACCTGATTGGTGGATTGCAAAGAAAGCGCGTTTTGTCCCAAGCATCCATCGCGCTAAAAATTGCGTTCCTGATCGGTCCGTTGAAAACGTAGTTTTTTGTCGTGTCGTCTCCGTCGCTGTCATGGCCATGGATTACTATCTCGAATTTCAGATTACTGTTGATTTTTTCCCACTTACCTTTTTCCCACTGCTCAAAACATTCCAAGTCTTCTTTCGCCAGAGCAACTCTTTCGTGAAGGGCGCTGCGCACGAACTGCCTTAACTCGAAATCTTTCTCTTTTTCCCACGTTTTCATTTCTTTTTCCTCCCGCGTTCCTTTTTCAAAGATCTACTTTTAGAATAATCGATTTATTAAACATTGTCTTAAAAGTTTAACTTTACATTGTTATAGCGGTACAATATCAGGGAAGACAGTTTGTATATTGACTTTTCCACGATTGCCGTGCTAAGATAATGTTGACGAAAATTGTCGTCAGTAAATACTATAATGCGAAAAATACGAAAGTGAATGCGAAAAATGCGAACTATTTTTTCGTATAATTTGCACACGTTTTTTGCAAAATCCGCATTATATTTTCCATGAAAAAAACCCGATTATTGGAGCCTCTTGGTTTTGACGAAAAAACCGAAAAAGTTTATCGGGCGTTGTTGTCGTTAGCAGACGCCCCGGCGTCGAGGATCGCCAAGGAAGCCGGTTTTAAAAGGACAAGCGTTTATCATCTTCTGGAATACCTTGTTTCCATCGGTCTCGCCAGTTCTTATACGAGCCGCGGGACGAGGCGGTATTTTGCGGAAAGCCCGATTAGGCTCAAGTCTTTTTTTGAACAAAAGATGATTTTGGCTCAGAGGCTGGTTCCCCTTTTGCAAAAAGATGTTAACCAGAGCCGTGGCCGGGCGGTATTAAGAATTTTTGAGGGCGTCAAAGGTATTACCAGTATTTCCGAGGAGTCTCTGGAAGCCAAAGAAAAAATAATTCTTTCGATTGGTTCATCGACAAAATTCCTTGAATTTGTCGGCGGCAAGCAGGGCTACGGAGAGCGTCGGCGCAAGAAAGGAATTTCCGTTCGCGCGCTTCGCTTCGAAGATGATCGACCGGAAGTCGGTTCCGGCCATCTGCACGAGGTGAGAATTCTGCCGGAAGGATTGAAGTTTCCCGGCCTGATTCTTATTTTTGATAAAAAAGTCGGGATTATTCTTTTTGAGGGCAATGGGCTTGGGTTTGTCGTTGAGAGCGAAGCGTTTTCGCGCATGGCGAAGTCGATTTTTGAATGGTTGTGGATAAGTTATGCGGTTGACATATAATTTACGGGGAATAAAATTAAATTGTAGGCATACTAAGCAGCTTAAATAGATAGATTAAATAATTTTTATTTAGCGGATTAATAATAGAATCAATTTGAAAATATTATTTTTGGGCTAAATAAAGAGCAACTCGTCATGAAAAAAATAATTTGTTTATTAACTGTTTTTTCTTTCTTCTCCCTCCTTTCGTTCTTAGCCGCCGAGCCGGTCCTATCTGCCGTAAATCCTTCTGCGGTGAGTGAAGCAGAAATTATTGCGCCTCAACCCACGGATATGATTCATTTCACAATGAATGTTCAATGGGGAAATGTACAAGGAGAAGTTGAGAATAAGGCGGAAACAAATTTTAACGGCTCTATTTCCGCTTCTTCGGCGGCCAAAGTTAGCTTGATCAGGACGCTTCTTTTTGAGGCGCATAACGCTACGGCTGATTTAGTTACTTCTAATATGAATCCGGTTTCTTGGAATTCATTGATTTATGGACATTGGGACGGCGTGCGAGTAATGGTTTCCGCGCCTGCCGGCGAGAGCATTACTGTTTTAACCGCTCAAGGTTCGGTTACAAAAACCGCTAAAGAGTTTTATGAGGCCAAGACGCCGATTGTTCAAGACGTCGGCAATGGCAAGGAAATTATTATTAAAACCTATCCGACTCGCCGCCATGCTTTTGTGATGAAGCTTATTTGGGGAAAGACTGACCGGGCTGACTACAGCGAGACTATTGAGTGCGCGACTGCTACTGACGCCAACGCACTTTCCGCGGCCGCCAAGACGAGGTGTCTTAAGTTCCCCAAAGAAAATTTTTCCGGCTCTCTAACCCTTTCTGGCGAGGCTAAAATGAAATTAGTGCGCGCTTTGAGGTTTGAAGGAGATGATTCAATCATCAGCCAGGGTGACGGCCAAATTAGCTGGGATTCAACTATTTGGGGCGGCGTTGACGGGGTTTTAGTTAAGTTTGTTTTAGACAAGGCTGTGTCAAATAGCGCCAGCGTAACGCTTTCATTCCCGGAGCAAAAATATTCAAAAAGTATTTCTTTAACAGACCTGTATCATAAAAGAATTATTAAAGATGAGATTAAGTCCGGCTATGGGGTTTATGCCTCGGTTTGGTCTTTCCCTAATCGCACGCTTATTAAAGCGAAGAACAACGACCGCGTTTTTATGCTGGAAGACGGTTTAAAACGCCATATTCCTAATCCGCGGGTATTTGAAGATCAGGGATTGAAGTGGGGCGACATTGAAGAAGTGGAGCCGGATGAAATTGATGTTTTGCCGGAGGCCGACCCCCTAAGCTATTCCGAGGGCACTTTGATTAAAGGCGATGGAAATGATGTTTACGCGATTTCCAATGATGAAAAAAGAAAAATTACCAGCATTGAAGCTTTTGAGAAGTTGAAATATAATTGGAAAAACATCATTAAAGTTGATAATGCTGAATTGGCCTTATACACGAATGGTGAATTGATTGGCTCGGGTTCCGATTTTCCCGATAGCACCCTGTTGAAGGTTGTGGGCAGCGACGCCGTCTATATTAAAGAAGGCGACAAATTGCGGCCGATTACTTCGCCAGAAGCCTTTGAAAGCAATAATCTGCGTTGGGATCGAATAAAGACTATTTCCGCGGGAGATAAAAATAAATACATTGTTGGTAATGTGTTGGGACTCGGAGATGGGGTTTCGGTGAAAGAGCCATCGGGTAATGTTTATCAGATTGATCAGGGCAAAAAGCGTTTAATCAGGAGCGCTGCTGATTTTGAGAAAGCCGGCTTGGATTGGAAAAAGGTGGTCAGTGTTACTACGGCCGAAGCCAATAATTTTACCAGCGGCGAGGATATAGTTTCAGATGATTTGAGATAATCGCCCTGTGAGACCGCCAAGAAATTTAAAAACCCCCCGCAGTACTGCGGGGGGTTTTTCTGATACCCCCAATGTTATTTTATTCCGTAGTATCCGTAAAAGAGTTTACGGACATGGGTGGGAAGAAGCCTTGCTTTTCTCGCGTAATTTTCCCGGAAGATGTCGCCGACATCTTCGCTCTTTTTGTAAACTCACCCCCCCGGCGCATTCTTGTTCCCAGCGCGTATCTTTTTTTTCAAGATTGCCGTTTTGGTCTTTCGCAATTTTAATTTCCTGTATAAATATTTTTCCTTGCGGATTTTTGTCGTAGGCATTAACGATCAACCGCTGGTCTTTCCCATCGTTCTTATAAACAATGATGTTGCAGCACTCGGTCTTTGTGCCATCCTTGCCGCGGGGTACGAGCTTGTAAGTTTCTTTTGTCAGTTCGCGGGCTTGTTCGGCGGTCTTTTTCCAAATTTGTTTTTGACCGGCAAAACAGATTGGCGGGGGCAGAAGAACGACAATCAATGCCGCCAGGCATGTTTTGAACGGCATCTTCACTGCGACTTCTCCTTGCGTTTTAGGAACTGTATTAATATAATCAAATTATTCGACAAGAATCAACTCTTGGCGATGTGTTTGGAACTATGAAAACGGATGCGAATTATGTGAGCGGCATGTTTTTGCATTATTCGCATGTTGTTTTGTATGTTCGTATTATTCTATGGACAGAGAACTTCATCGTATTGTTTCAACCTGCATCATTGTTAAAGACGGCAAGTATTTGATTTTAAAGCGTAGTCCCCATAAAAAAGTTTATCCGGGCAAATGGACGGTGCCGGGCGGCGGGCTGGAAGTCGATGACTATATAAATACGCCGAAGACGAC
>PFOG01000193.1 GCA_002792395.1 Candidatus Portnoybacteria bacterium CG_4_10_14_0_2_um_filter_44_20
GACAACCGTCCCGGCTCACAGCTTTTATCTTTTAGAACGGAGCGACGACGATACGATTTCTGATATTGTAGCCGATCAGGTTTATTCTGGGTCGGGTTTTTCGCAGAATATGATGAAAAATAACGGTATTGAAATTCTGGAATTAAAGAATCAAAATAGTCAATTAATAGACATAACGCCATCTGGCAATTCTTGGGTTGCTGGCAAAGATTCGCCTAGTTACAAAACGATGGAGCGAGTCAATCCTTACCGCGACGGCGCTAATCCCGACAACTGGGCGACCAATGACGGTATAACTATCAATGGTTTAAATGCTGACGGTGGGAAAGTCCATGGCACGCCCAAGGCGCAGAACAGCCAATACGACCCAACATTAGCTATTTCAACTATCATTTCCGCCAAAACCATTATTGCTTCCAGCACAATTTGGTCTTTAGGCCGCAGCCCGTATATTTTGGAGTCTAGTGGCAGACTCTATCCGACCTTGAAAGCCGGCGCGACCCTGATTATCGAGTCGGGCGTAATAATCAAGCCCAGCTCGATGTTGATTATTGAGGGCACTCTTTTGGCGCAAGGAACACCCGAAAAACCGATTTTGTTTACATCTAATCAGCCAACGCCTCAGCCCGGCGACTGGGCAAGCATTATTTTTAAGCCGGAAAGCGTCGGTTCGGTTTTGGAAAACGTGATTTTCGAATACGGCGGCCGTGAATTCGTCCCCTTCAACCAGCGTGTTGATTATTCAATGGTTGATATTGAGCAAAGCCCGGTTACTATCAAGAATTGCCAGTTTAAAAAAGGGGGTTGGATAGCCTTGAAATTAAACAATTCTTCGACATTGGTTGAGAATAGTGTTTTCGCGGAAAACACTAAGGGAATTGTTATTGACGGAGCGGACTCCCATCCGATTATCAGGGATTCGGAATTTCGAGGCGCCGACCATCGGGGAACCGGAATCGAGATTAGCGGCGGAGCGGCGCCTGTCATTTCTTCCAATGATTTTTCTAATCTTTATTATCCGGTTCTTTTGAAAAACGCTTCACCGGTTTTTTCGGGGAATCTGGTTTCTAATAATAACTACAACGGCGTTTTTGTGCATTGGCAGACCATTTTTACTCAAAATCTTGTTTGGCAGAATAATTTGACTTATATTTTAATGTCTAACGCCAATGAATATCCGACAGCCAGCGGGACGGTTTTAACCATTGAGCCAGGGACGATTATCAAGTCGGCAAACAAATACTATACGGCTTTAAAAGTTCTTCGGGGGCGGCTGGTGGCTGAAGGAACAGAGAGCGAGCCGATTATTTTTACTTCTTTCAAAGACGATTCAATTGGCGGGGATACGAATAATGATGGCAGCGCGACCGCGCCGGCGACAGATGGCGACTGGAAAGATGTTGTTTTTTCTGCCGGTTCAAGCGGGTCTTTAAGCAATATCCATTTCAAATACGGCGGGTATATTCCGGGCGGGCCGCCGGGATACGACCTCTATAAAACCTTAAGCATTGACCCGGCGGCGGAAGCAGATGTTATTTTGGGTGATAATGTGATGGTAAACTAAACCAGACGAATTTCACGAGGTCCGTCCTCGTAAAATTACGAGAACGGACCTCGAAAAGCTTTAAGCATATGAGTAAAAAAATATTTATCATTGCAGCGGTCGTATTATTGTTAGTTGTTTTGGGCGCCGGCGGCTGGTATTTTTATACTTTTA
>PFOG01000172.1 GCA_002792395.1 Candidatus Portnoybacteria bacterium CG_4_10_14_0_2_um_filter_44_20
TATATTTAAGGCTGGATTGCCTTCTAATTCAATTTTGGGAGCTTTTTCCGATCGGGAGATCAGTCAGATAATTAAGGAATTACTGATTCGTTCGAGGGCGAAGGCGCGGAGAGTCTGTTTTTCTTTACCTGCCTTTACTACCTTTTTTACGGTAATAGAGCTTCCGCCAATGAAAGAAAAAGAGATTCACGCCGCTATTCCTTATGAAGCGGCTAAATATGTCCCCATCCCACTAGATGAAGTATTTCTTGACTGGTCTATTATTTCCCCTTCGACAAGCTCAGGGCAAGCTCCTTCGACAGGTCTCGACTCCGAGCTCGACTCGAGGAACTCACCGCAAGCAAGGGCTTCGGCCGTAAGCAGTTCAGCCTTGAACTCGCTGCCGAACGGTTCGGAGCAGGCTGTTAACGTGCTAATGGTAGCCATTTTAAAAGAGGCGGTGGCTAAATATACCAAAATTGCTCAGTTGTCTAATCTTGAGATGGGAGCGTTGGAACCTGAAAGTTTTAGCCTGGCAAGGGCACTGGTGGGCGAATCAAAAGATTTGTCTATTATAGTTGACGTCGGTTCGTCGTTTACCAACATTGCTTTGATGGATCGGGGGTCTATTCGTATCGTTTACAACACCAGAAAAAAGAATCATCAGGAAACCGGCCAACTGAATGAGGATGCCGTGGTCGAGGGGATCAATAGTGTTCTGGATTCTTATAGGGCAAAAAGCCATTCGGTAGTAAGCCCCAAATGTATTTTAACGGGCGGCAGGACACAGGCGCCTGATTTCGACAAAATTTTGAAGGAGAAATTAAATTTCGAAGTCTTAACGCTTAATTCTTTTGAAAAAATTAATTATCTGGAAGGGTTGGAGCCGGCCTTGAAAGAAATAAGTTCTTCCTTCGGGGTGGCGGTGGGATTGGCGATGCGGGAATAACCGCGGATCAGGCGCGGATCAGCTACGCAGATCGGGCCGCAGAACTTTTCTCTTAATGTATAAATACATTTAAAGTAAAGATCTGCGTAAATCCGCGTAGTGGATCAGCGTGAGATCAGCGATATATGGATATTCTTTCTAAAAAATCAATGGCGAGCACTAATCCACGGGCTGCTGCCGCTCCGCCTTCGGGTGGCGCCGGTTTGAGATTGTCAGTTTTGCCAAGTTTCAAGATGTCGGCTTCCGGGTCTGATATTGGGGAGGCAAAATGGCCATTAGTGGTGGTAATTTTGTTAGCGGTTTTGGTGTTGGGCGCTTGGGCGGCTTTAAATTATTACGAGAATTACATGGAAGATCAGGTGGGCGCCATGGATTTAAAAATAGCGGAATTACAAAACAATGAGAATAAAGATTCAGCTCAAAAAATAAAACAATTGCAGCAAAGTCTAAAAGTGGTTGGACCCCTCCTAAAAGAACATGTTCTTTCGTCGCCAACCCTTCAGCTTCTCCAAGAGTCGACCTTGCCTCAGGTGCGTTACGCCAATTTTGATCTTAAGACGGATGAGGCAGTAATGTCGGTGAGCGGAGAGGCACAGAGCTATAATGTCTTGGCGAAGCAAATCGCTATTTTAAATGGCAATAAAATGATAACTAACGTCGAGGTTGGCAAGGTTGCTCTTGGTCAAACGGGTGGAGTTTCTTTTCAGCTGACTATTGCCTTAAATCCGTCTCTGTTTAAAAAATGACAGAAAAAGGATAATCCTTTTTCTGTTATGCTGAACCCCGAAAGTGTCATGCTGCTTGCTTGCAGAAAACTCGTTTTCCACTTGTTTCAGCATCTTATGTTCCAGTAAATCGTCATGCTGAACTTGTTTCAGCATCTCATGAGATCCCGAAACCCTCCTTCGCGCAAGGCTACGGACGGGTAAGGCAAGTTCGGGATGACGGAGAGGGATTTCGTATCACGCATTAGGAAATAAACAGGAAACATAAAAAAAGAATAATAAAAAAATGAGAATCAAAATCATTTTCGCTGTCGTTATTCTATTAGCCTCCATTATTGCCGCGTGGCAGTACGTTTTTCCGTTATATGGAAAAATCAAAACGCTTAAAACCGAGGTGGGGCAGAAACAGGAAACCATGCAAAGGCTCAGTGTTTTCGCGCAGAAGCTGGAAACGTTGAAGCAACAATACGCGGAGAGTGAAAAATCAATTGAGAGGCTGTATAAAATTTTGCCGGCTACGGGGGGCACTGCTGATTTTCTTAACAACGCGGATTATTTAAGTTTCCAGTCGGGAATGATTTTGGGCGCAATCAATTTTTCTAAACAGGCCGGAAAAAGCGCGAGTATTGTTTCGTTTGCCGAGGGGGGGGTGCCGGGTGCCGCGTCTCAAGAGGCGGAGGCGACAGCTGTTCCTGAGGTAATTTCGGTAGATTTTTCAACCACCGGAACCTATGAGTCATTCAAGAGTTTCTTGTCCGGGGTAGAAAAAAATCTGCGCTTGACCGACGTCCAGTCGATTTCTTTCGCGGGAAAGGGAGAGGACGCGAACCTCTTTGAGTTCAGAATATCGGCGAATATATATTATAAAGAGTAACCGCGAATCAGGCGCGGATCAGCTACGCAGATCGGGCCGCAGAACTTTTCTCTTAATGTAT
>PFOG01000063.1 GCA_002792395.1 Candidatus Portnoybacteria bacterium CG_4_10_14_0_2_um_filter_44_20
ACAAAAAACCCGCGGGCAAGCCCGCGGTGATTTTTCAGATTATTGGTCATACAAGCCTTATCTTCCCCTCAACATTTCTTTCTTTGGGAAAACCTCTGTTTTTTTCTACGCTTATTTAAATCGTTGATGTCAGCCATCAGCCCCCCCTAAAAACCGGGTATTCCTTGGTCTTTTTTGCAAACACGTATCTTGTCTCCCATTAAAGAATCGGGGTCTTCGACTAAATTGATGTGTTCCTTGCAAAACCAGTTTTTACATTTTGCGCATTGTATCAATTCTTTTGGATCAACATTCTGGCGACAAAGATAACAATAGCCATCTTGTTGAGCATTTGCTTTGTAAATAGCCATTAGCCCTCCTCCTTCCTGATATAAAATTAGGTGATATCGTGTTGTTAGTCAAGGAGGCTACCTAATGCCAGATACATATTGGATTCCACAAGGATATTCCGGAGGACTGTCCTCTCGAAGAGGACAGTCCTCACTCGGTTTAGTTCCAATCTATCAACTTGACTATCCTCGACGATCGTTAAGGATAGTCAAGTTAAAAAATATTCTCCCGATGGATTCTGGTTTTCGACAGATTCCCGGCGAAAAAGAAAATTGGGCGAGGGGAGGCAAAATTAGAAGCGTGTCCGACTCGTTATCGGGCTTATCCCGAGACGCCGAAAATGAACACTCTCCTTGAGCGATTCAACCGAACCAAGACAACTTTATTGATCGGCTGCTGGCATGCCAGACACATATTGGATTCCGCAAGGATATTCCGGAGGACTGTCCTCTCGAAGATCTCTCGAAGAGGACTGTCCTCACTCGGTTTGTTCATAAATTTCCTTGCGAGTCCAAAATTGGGTGGCGTTATACAAAGGCTTGCATTTCTAAATGGGAGATGATATTTTATAGTTGATAGAAAATGTCGCGAAAAAGTAGAATTGAGATAAATACCATATTTCAAGTTACTTACCTCCAACCGATCGGCTCTTTGAAAAAAGAATAAATATCCCCGAAAAGATGACGAGTAAGTAACAAGAAAAGAGTCTGAAAAAAAATAAGAGTAGGTTAGATAGGAAACAGAAAAACAGGAGAAAAGAAGAAATGGAAACGAAGAACGCGGCTCCCGGTACGTTGAGTTATCATCTTCAGCAAGTAGCTGCGGGGAAAAGACGGTTTGAAAACGCCTACCAAGGCGTCATACGGATGATCCTGGAAGGAGAGATACATAAAGTAATCGACGCCGGTAAGCCCACTCAGGATTTTTCGGTTTTCCGACAGGGCGATAAGCACCCAATTGGGATGTTTTCGGAAATAAACAGTTTGGTTTCTTTCGTCAAAGACGCGGCCGAAGGCGGTTCTGCCAAAGAAATGGCCCTTGCCTTGGTTGGCGAAGCCGGCAATGGGAAAACTTTTCTGGTTGAATACCTTTGCGGCATATACCGCCGGTTCCTTTCCCGAGAAGAAAACCGCAAGTACACATTTGTTGTCAATCTTCGCGGGCTTGAAGGATACGGCGCTATCCAAGAAATGGAATCGCAAACATTCGAGGATCCGATGATCCTCGCCATGAACTTGTTTCCCGACGCTAATCAGTCAAAAGAATTTATGGCCGAACATGGCCTTAAAGACAAAATGATTGAGAAGCTTTGGGAAAACTATCGACCACTGGGATCCGATACTGAATACGTCCTCCGCAAGAAGCTAATGGAGCGCTTCGGAGGCGATGTTGAAAAAATTCTCGAACAGATCGCGATTGTTCCCGTCCCGATGGTCCAAAGCATGGGCATTATCACCGGAAAATATTCCGCCAAAGACAAAATCACCGCTTCGGCGGTCGACCTGCTCGGCGAGGAATCTATCCAGCGCCTGCTGCATATCACCGATCCAAACAACCCCTATCGCTTCGACCTGCGCCGGGGCGCGCTGGCCAGAGTAGGCGGCGGCGGTATTCATTTCAGCGACGAAATTTTTAAAAACAAGGTTGACCTTGTCCAGGTTTATCTCGGCGTCATCCAAAACCGAATCATTGACATTGACGGATTCCGCTGGCCGATAGACACTCTCATCATCGCCACCAGCAACAACGCCGAATTCAACCGCTTCATCAACGAAAAAGAGCAAGCGCCGATCTGGGACCGCTGCCGGATTTGTTATATGTCACACAATACTGACTATAAATTGCAAACGCAACTAACCAAGTACGCGGTCGGCAGCGGGAAAAAAACGACTTTAGCCGGCGAGAACATGCACGAAGATCCTAATCTGAACTACGCCGCTTCAGCCGCTTTTGTCCTATCGCGCCTCCCCCGCTCCGACAAACTGACTCCAATCGAAACAATGAAACTGGCCGCCGGAGAGATCGCCGGCGAGAAGGGAATAAAAACCCTGGTAGAGGTAATTGATACCCTTGGACAAGAAACCGATGTTACCCGGCGCTGGGGACAAAAGGGCTTGGGACATCGAAATCTTGGCCGCGCCCTCCAGTTGCAAATTGAGAGCTCGACAACCAACGAAGGCAAATGCATGTTCGCCTACGACATTTTTAAGGCCATCGAGCGCGTTATCCTTGACTACATCATCGAAACTAATGACAGAACAAAATACCTCAACGATTTAAAAATCGCCAAGCAGCTCTACCGGGAACGAATCCGGGCGACAATGTTTAACGCGTATATGGACCAGCCAAACGCGATTAAGCTGGACGTTCTTAATTATGTAAATATGATCATCGCCATTGATTCCAAGGGACTTGGCCCGGACAAAATGTGGACGTACATCGATCCGCAGACCAAGCAAAAGAAAGCCATCAAAGTCGATCAGTCCTTTGTCGAGAGCGTTGAACAACGCATGGGCAAAAAGACGAAAGAGGATCGAGAGGCCTTTCGCACCAGCATCCGAAATACGTTCGGCGAAAAAATGGCTACCGACCCCAAGTACGACTTTATGGATAACGTAGAACTCATTAAGGCCGTTGCCGACGTCCGCCTGGAATCAGACATTTCCGGCGCGGGCAGCCTGGCTGGCGCTCTGGCCAACCGGACGAATGAAGAAAACCAACAGTTGTACGGCAGGATGATGAAGGCGATGGTCGAAAAACTCGGCTATTGCCGCACCTGCGCCGAAAAGACGATCGAGTTGTTCTGCACCAAACAAGACGAATCATAAACCCGATCGCGGGGCCGGGTAAGACGCTGATTGCTTCTCCCGGCCCCGACTTTTTCTACAGGAGGAAAAAGATGACGACAGAAAACGAAAACAAATATTTAACCGCGGCTGATAAACAGGGAGAAGGCCTCATAGTTCTTCGTGGGGCAAAAAATGCCTCTTTTGAAAGGGGCATTTATAATGCTTACGATTTAATCGACTTGCCGGGATTCACTCCCCCGCGACTTCCCGTAGCGATGATGGAAACTCTTGACCAGCTCCGCGAGCGGGATGGGCAAAGAGAGAAAGACGGCTTTCACAAAAAAATAAAATTCCGCCACGCCGCTGGAAAAAATGGCGCGGTCATCGTCGTTCCAACAACCGAAGAAGAACAGCTCGTCCACGGCCAATTCGAACCGGGCGGCGGAGGCCAAGGGAGCGGCCAGGGAGAAGGCGAAGATGGCGAAGTTGTCGGGGAGCAACAGATCGACCCGGGCGAGGGCGAAGGAGAGGGCGAAGATAACCAAGCCGGCGAAGGTGGCGGCGGCGATCACGGTGTCGGTTCAGACACCTACGAAATCGGTAAAAAATTGACGGAGGAGCTGAAGCTCCCCAACCTCGAAGATAAGGGCAAGAAAGTTCCAACCGACGAATATATCTTCGACCTAACCGACCGGCACAGAAAAAGCGGCCAGATCCTCGACCATAAAGAAACCATGCGCCAGATCATTAAGACAAACCTGATCCTGGGAAAGCTTGACAGGAAAAATCCCGAGACGGACAAATTTATAGTCGGACCAGATGACAAGGTTTTCCGGGTTCTCTCCCGGGAAAAAGTCTATAAATCGATGGCTATAGTCTTCTTCATGCGAGACTATTCCGGCTCAATGTGGGGCATTCCCACGGAAGCGATTATAGAACAACACTTGATCATCTACAGCTGGCTGATGTACCAAAATGAAAAACTGGTTATCCCTCGTTTTATCGTCCACGACGCCGAAGCAAAGGAAGTTGACTGGAACACCTATTATAAGTCGATTATCGCCGGCGGCACCCGAATCGCTTCCGGCTACAAACTCATCAACGAAATCATCAACAAAGAAGGGTTGGAAAGAGACTATAATCTCTATGTCTTCCAGGGTACCGACGGCGAAGATTGGGATAGCGACGGCAAAGAACCGCTTGCCGCGCTGGAAGAACTTGTGCCCAAACTTCAAAGAATGGGCGCGTCAGTCATAAGAAACAGCTGGAACAAAAAGAATATGACCGATTTTGAACAATATCTGCAAAAATCAGGTTTTCAGAAAAAAGCAACGAAGTTTCGGCTTGTCAGTATTAATGCCGACACGGTCACGCCGGAAAAAAATATCGAAGCGGTTAAGACGCTAATCGGACCGTAATGAGGTGAAGACATGGAATTGATTGACCAACACACCAAAAAAATCATGGAACAATGCAAGAAAAAATCGCAGGAAGCCGGTCTGCAGTTTGATTCGTCAACCCTCGAGTATATTGTCACCAACCGGGATTTGATTGAATTGGGTCCAAAAGTTATGATTCCCAGTCTTTATGACTACTGGGTACACGACCTTCAGGTAATCGCCGGGCAGAAAATTTACGAAGTTTATCCGAATAATCCCTATGAAACGGTAATCAATACCCGGCCAGCTATCTCGTTCTACAACGATAACAACCCCGACTGGCTCAACGCAATGATCTTCTATCACGTCCTGGGCCATATTGATTTTTTCCAGAACAACTCCTTTTTTAAACACACTCGGAGCGAAGATTTTTGCGGCAAAGCGCTTTCGGATAAACGGGAGATCGAAAAAATACGCCAGCAGCTTGGCGAAAGAAAACGCTGGGTGGATTACGTAATCGAATTCGCTCGCGCCATCGACAACCTCGTCGGCTACTACGCCGAGCTCAAAGAGTTAAACCGCGAAGAATCGCAAGGATCAGACAGAATACAATATTATTTCGGAGATTTCCTGAAAAATATTTTTGAAGAACAGGGAATCAACCACAATCAGTACCTGGATAAAGTCGCGCGCTGCAACCATCTGCAAAAAGAACTGGGCGTCGAGGCGGGCGAGAAAACCTTTCTTAAAGAGGTTGAGAAGGAATATTCGGAATTCGAAGCTCTTTTTGAAAGGTATAAAAGAGAACAAAAAGCGAAGCCCGGAGACGTGTTCCAACATATTCTCGAAAATTCCCCATTCCTGAATTTGCGGCAGAATAAAGATGCCTGGTGGATGAAAAAAGTCATACAGATCATCCGGGACACCTCTTTGTATTTTCAGCCGCAAATCCGGACAAAAATATTTAACGAGGGCTGGGCCAGCTACTGGCATCAGCATCTGTTCATCAAAGATTCCCTCATTGAAGGACACAGGGACACATACGCCAAAGTTAATTCCGGCGTAATGGTTATGCCCAGAGTGGGACTGAATCCCTATGCCCTTAGTTTCAAATTACTGGAGTACATCGAGGAGTCAGCGAACGCGGGAAAACTCTCTCTTGAATTCCAAAAAATTCAAGGCGTGGAAGAGCGACGGAAATTCGATCGTAAAACCGGGGCCGGTAAAAAGATCCTATTCGATCTCCGCAGAAACTTCAACGACTCTCTATTGATCAATTACTTGTCCGATGACGACTTTCAGGATTTTGTCGACCGATACCGCCTGTTCGTTGCCGGCAAAAGAATCAACCCGGAACGAAGAACCGTCGAATATTATGTCAAAAGCCGCAGGGGAAAAGACTACCGGAAAATGCTTAATGATTCCCTCTATCATCCGCCCCACATCATCATCGAAGAAGAAGAGCAGCAAACGCGGAGTGGCGGACTTTACCTCAACCATGTTTTTGAGGGCAAAACGCTGGTTAAACGGTTCATTCCCGCGGTTTTAACCGGGCTTGAATATTTATGCGGGGGCGACAAGCCAAAGGCCATCTGTCTGGAAACCACCGAGTTCGAAATCAGTGAAGAAGATATGTGGAAAATGGCCATGGATTCGAAATACCAGCCTAATTACAAAAAGCTCCGGGTGGTTTATACCATGAAGAAAAAGAACCTGACCCGGGTGGTGGTCAATACCGAGGAGAAGAAAAAATGAACGGAACAGCCGACAAAAACATAGACGCCGCCCTGGGCCGCCTAAGCACGGCCATGGAAGGCCAAGAAAAAAAAGTCGTCATGTCCTTCAGGGCGTTCGCGTCGTTCGCCCTGAAGAATCCCAAAATCGCATTCCGGAACATTTTTCAAACCGTCGACGACGCGGTTCAAAAATACGTCAAGCCGTGCGAAGACGACTACCCGAACGATCCGGAATCGATCAACTTTATCAGGTACGACTGCAGCCGGCTTCTGGAGGAGGCTGATCCTCCGTTCTTTACCGACCGGCTTTTCGCCAATGATTTTGTCCGGTATATCAAACAACTGCGGGGCGGCGCCCAGCAAAACAGAATGAATATTATTCTGGGACCGCCCGGCTGCGGTAAAAGCACGTTCCTGAACAACTTTCTCTTCAAACTCGAAGAATATGTCAACACCGAAGAGGGAAGCTGCTTCGAAACGCTCTGGACAATAGACACGGCGGGTTTCCGCCGCAACAACGGCAACAATCAGTGTGATCGCGGCCACGAAACTCTGCTTGAAATTCCCTGCCCCAACCACGACCACCCCTTCCTGCTGATACCGAAGAAATACAGAAGAGAATTCGTCAAGAATCTGCTTGAGCAGAAAAAAGAATGGCAGGAAAAAATCCTGGCCGACAAGGAATATGACTGGCTCTTCAACTGGGATGCCTGCACAATCTGCAAATCGCTGTTCTGGCTGCTTTTCGACAAACTCGGCGCATTCGAAGCGGTATTGGAAAACGTCAAGGCATCTACCTACCGTTTCGACAGAAGTTTGGGCGAGGGCATCAGCGTTTTTAACCCGGGAGATATGCCAACACCACCGACCCAGTGGATTATTACCGACAAAAAGCTGCAAGAACGGCTTGACGCGGCGTTCGGCACGAGCAACTCGGTAAGATATATCTTCTCAAAACTCGCAAAAACGAACAATGGCATCTATGTCCTGATGGACGTGAAAAAGAATAACGTTGAACGATTCGAGTCTCTTCACAACATTATCAGCGAAGGACTGCATCGCGTCGACGATGTTGAGGAAAGAATCAGTTCCTTTTTCCTGGCGGTAATGAATCCCAATGATTACAAAAAAACCATCGAAGAAAAAAAAGAAGATTCCATTAAGGACAGGGTCCGGTTACTCAACATTTCCTACATAAAAGAAGTCCCCGTCGAGGTACGCGTTTATTGCAGCATTTTCGGGGAAGACATTAAGCAATGCTTTCTACCCAGGGTTTTGGAAAATTTCGCCCGGGTGATTATCTCCACGAGAATGGAAGAGTCATCTCCCGCTCTCGACGAATGGCTAAACATCGATAAGTATAAAAAATACTGCGACAACAAGGGACAACTTCTGCGAATGGAACTCTACGGGGGCGTCATTCCGACTTGGCTCTCCGAAGAAGACGTAAGAAAATTCAAGGCCCCCCTGCGGCGCAAAATCATTCAAGAAGGATATGAAGACAGGGAGGGAGCATTCTCCGGCCGAGAATCCATCTATTTGTTCCATGCGTTTTATTCGGCGTATAGAAAGGACGATAGATTCATTACTATGGCCGATCTTTGCCGATTTTTCAAGGACCAGTTCAAGCAAAACACAGAAAACAAAAAAAGGATACCCGCGGGATTCCTCGACTCTTTACTGAAATGGTATAACTACGGCGTTTTAAAAGAGGTTAAAGAATCGTTATACCATTACAATGAAAAAAGAATCTCCAATGACATTCAGAATTACCTGTTCGCGCTCAACTTAAAAATCGGGTCGGTAAGCATCTGTCCATTCACCAAGGAACAGATCGAGGTAACAGAAGACTTTCTGCGGCACATCGAGACCTACGTCCTGGACATCAGAACGGACGAAAAGGCCAAAGTGGCATTCAGAACGAACACGCAAAAAAATTACACCGAATGCCTCGCTCAAGAAATACAGATAGGCAACAAGAACCTGACGGAAACAGAAGTCTACAAGTCGCTCCACGAAAAGTACGTGCTGAACCTAAAAGAAAAGGTTCTGCAGCCGTTTCTGAAAAACGAAAACTTCAGACGAGCCATAAATGACTATGGCAATGAAGATTTCAAAACTTACGACAGGAAAATTCAGGACGACATCAAGTTCCTTATTAAAAACCTTAGCGACAAATACGGCTACACCGAATTAAGTGCCAAAGAGGTGTGCCTCTATGTCATCGACAACAAAGTCGCGGAAAATTTCTCTTAATCAAAAAATGAAAAACTTCACACCCGAGCAATAGCTCGGGTTTTTTGATAAAAGCATGGCGCAACGATATTTTTTTTGTTCAAGCTACGGAACATAATTTACAGTCAATTAATTGTAATTTAGCGTCTTCGACCCCTTGTTTATTT
>PFOG01000098.1 GCA_002792395.1 Candidatus Portnoybacteria bacterium CG_4_10_14_0_2_um_filter_44_20
GTTCAGGACGGGCGTAGTCGAACCATATGGCGATGATATAGTCCACGCCCAATGGAAACATCGGGGTTACGTGTAACCAATTGGTCGCAGGTTCGAGTCCTGCCGCCGGAGCCAGATAGGAAAAGTCAACGATTTATGGGTCGCCTCGCTTCGCTCGGCGGCCAAATTGAACGGAATTTTGGGCGAAAAAATCAATTGGCGGTTTTGTAAAATGTGGTTCGAGCCGATATTTTTAAGAAATGTTGTCATTTCTTGATAATTTTCGGACTTCCTTACTTTTCCCGCATAATTTAGCTTTAAAACAAATTCTCGAGCCGGTTCGAGCCAAGACAGCCCCTTTTGTTCAAAATTTCGTATTGTCTCTTGTAATTCTAACTTCCGAGTTAGGATTTTTTGTTTTCTGGAAGTATATTCTTCAGTAGAGATAACCTCATTCAAATAAACATCCATCAGTTTTTCTAATTTCTTATTGATTTGTGAAAGTTCTCCTTCGAGATTTTGAATAGTGGTTTTGGCCTGTTCTTTGGCTCGCAATTCATCTTTTTCAAGCTTGGCCAAAACTTTCTTTGTGTCTTGGCTCGACAAAGAAACTTTTTGAAGAAAATTTTTAATTTGCTCAATTAAATTTTCTTCTCTTAAATAATGTTTTTCTTAGCAAAATCCTTTCTTTTTAGTGCAACGATAATAATTATGTTCTTTCTGTATTTCGGCAGTTATGGAAGCACCGCAAGAGGCACATCTCATTAAGCCAAGAAAAACGAAATCATGTTTTTTAATCTCTTTGGTCCTGCCTCGCTGTTTCAATATTTCCTGGGCTCTATCAAAAAGTTTCTTTGAGATTAATGGTTTATGTTTTCCCTCAAAAATTTCCCCATTATATTTCATCAAACCGATATAGAAAATATTTTGTAGGATTATAGGGATATTGCTAGTTGAAATATCTTTGCCGAGATTTCCTTTCAGATTATGTTCTCTACACCAATTTGCGAGAGAATTAAATGTGTGCTTTCCGGTAGCGTAAAGTTCAAAAAGCTTTTTGATTTTTAACGCTTTTTCAAAATCAACATCAATCATTTTAGTTTTTAGATTGTTGAGATAGCCAACCGGTGCCCAGCCGGGCCAAACGCCATTTCTGATTTTTTGTCTTAATCCTTTTTTTGTATTCTCTCGTAAATTATCTACAAAATATTTTGATTGTCCGAAGGCAATATTGAGCATAAATAATCCTTGAGGGGTTGGCTCAAACCAGAATGTTGGAAATTTGAGGGACTTAATCAAGCCGCGATCAATCATGTGGATTATCTTTTCGCCGTCCACAGAATTACGTGCTAATCTATCCGGATGCCAGCTCAAAATACCTTCGGCTTCTCCTTTTTCAATTAATGACAACATTTCGGCGAACTTCGTTCGCCCAGGTTCTTTGGCAGTTTTTGCTTCCCGAAAGGAAGCGACGATTTCAAGTTTTTCTTTGGCGGCAAATTCCCGCAACTCCGTGAGTTGCGATTCAATTGAAAGAATCTGCCGGTTATCATCTTCAGTAGATTTTCTAGCGTAGATAATATATTTCATATTTTTGATAAAAATTTTCTTTTACTTTTAATTTTATTAAAGACCAAACCGCCAATTGATTTTTTCGCCCAAAATCCCGTTCAATTTGGTCGCCGAGCGAAGCGAGGCGACCCATAAATCGTTGACTTTTCCTT
>PFOG01000110.1 GCA_002792395.1 Candidatus Portnoybacteria bacterium CG_4_10_14_0_2_um_filter_44_20
GAGAGCGAGGCAAAATCCTCGCTTTTTCCTTTTGTAGTAAGGATTTTCTCCGGTTCGTAATCTGAATTTAGCTTCGGCATCCAATCTCCAAGATATTGAACTGCTAAAGTGAAATTCGGCTTTATTTCAAGCCCATCTTGAGCAAGGTTCGTAAAAATTTGTGACAGCAAGATTCTTTTCTCATCCACAGTAGCTTTTTGATAGATTTCCTTGGCGTAATAAGCCAGCTCATGGATCACAACGCCAAGCTTTTGATACTCATCTGTTTTGTCGTTAATTTTTATCAGGGCGTCTTCTAAGTCTGCCTCATCTTTCGTGTATTCGGTGTGCTTGCGTTCATACGTATCAAACGAAATTATTCCATCAGGCTTATCTTCGTACACACGATCTTTGCGCTTGCGCACTTACTCCAACAATAAACTTAAACGTCCAATTTTTTTCTCTGACCTCAACATTGCCTTCACGTTCTTTCTTAATAAGTCTTTCAGCCATTTGTAATACACCCTCATTTTTTGGCGGCGCTAGTTCGAGGGACAATAGTTGACGGATAGATTGGAGCGCGTTATTCTTCTTAAAACTTTGAGCAAAAGGAGAATGGTGTGCGCTGGAGATTAAGCCTGAAATTTTGGAAGAGGAATAATGATTCTCGTGCCGCAAAACCGATTCTCCCAAAAGATTTAGCGATTCTTGTGCGGGAACTCGAGGATTATCAGAGACTTCTCAATTTTTTAGGGTCTCAGCGAATTGATGAATTTGATAAAGAACGACTCAGAAAGCTTGAAGACAGAGTTATTGGCGCCATCCCAGATTCCTTTCATCGAGAAGTCGTGATATTGATACAAAAGCATGGGTTTGACATTACCGAGTTTGCCGGAGAGGACTGGAAAGACAAAATCAGAAGCACCTTTGAAGACATTGCGTCTTATCTCTCGCCAAACCACCCATTAAACGTCGTAGGCAATAGGCTGCCGGTTGAAGGAAGGGAATATCTATTCTGGATGCTTGAACGGGCCAAAAATGCTCCCAATCCGGACGAACGCTACCAGACTATCGCAAATACTATCAAAATGGGCGAGATTGCCGATTATCGTTTTGACGCAGAACAGATATTGGACTCACTCATTTCGATGGCATTAGTAGTATGGTTCAGCCGGGACTACGGGCGTTACTTCACGATTTTAATGGAGCTTATGTGTGACGTTCCTGGCGGAGAGGAGTTTTTACAAAAGGAGATATTAGAAAAAGTTTTATAGCTCTTGGTGAAAAGAAAAAAGGGAGGGGAGTCGCATTGGCCTATTGTCCGTTTGACAAAGCGATAAGGAAAGCATTTGTCCTTGCCGTGCATCGTTATTTTGAGGGCAAAATTTTTCCAAAAGAGGAAGACGTAACAGTCAAGGGCGGTCCGTGTCGTTATGACTGCTTCTGGGATAAGGAAAGGGGAGTATCTGTTTTAGCTTTCGCATATCCAAGGAAAGATAACGCCCCATTTATCTATATCGCCGTAGTAAAAAGCGGCAACGTAACCCGTTATCCCTGTGTCGGCTATAACCCACAATAGGAAGCCGGCCACCGCGCCTTAATTTGTTGACGCGGTTTTTTTATTACGGATGTGTGGCGTAGCTTTGTCTTTTTTTATGAAATATGGTAGAATGAAATTGAATGGTCGCAGGCGTTGAGGCTTCAAAATGGCTCGTTGAAAATTCGGCGA
>PFOG01000042.1:0-1637 GCA_002792395.1 Candidatus Portnoybacteria bacterium CG_4_10_14_0_2_um_filter_44_20
GGCGGTCATTTAAGTTTTCAATATGAGCACTATGCAAAACACAATTTCATCTCCGCAAAAATTCTTTTTGTATGCCCGCAAGTCCACTGACGTGGAAGATAAGCAAGTCCTCTCGATTGAAGCACAAATCACAGAATTGCGCGCCTACGCCAAAATCGAAGGGCTAAACATTGTTGAGGAGTTTATCGAAAAGCAGTCCGCCAAAATTCTGGGCCGTCCGATATTCGGAAAAATGCTGGCGCGTATCGAGAAAGGCGAAGCAAATGGAATTTTGGCGTGGCACCCCGACCGACTGGCGCGCAATTCTGTGGACGGAGGACAGCTTATCTTCCTTTTAGACAGTGGAGGACTTGCGGCCTTGAAGTTTCCTACCTTTTGGTGCGAAAACACCTCGCAGGGCAAATTCATGCTCAATATCGCCTTTGGGCAAAGCAAATACTATGTGGATTCGCTTGCCGAAAATACGAAACGCGGATTGCGCCAAAAAGTGAGGCGCGGCGAATATCCGGCGCTGGCGCCGATTGGTTATCTTAATGACCCAAGAACGAAAACTATCATCGTGGACAAAAAACGCGCCTCACTGATTCGCAAAGCTTTTGAACTTTACGCAAAGAATGGCTCTTGCCTCGAAGACGTCGCGACCTTTTTGGCGCAATCCGGCATCCATTCAAAAAACGGCAAGCGACTCCACCGCGACAGAATTTCTTTTATCCTTTCTAACCCGTTTTATTATGGTCACTTCCGCTATGGTGGTGAAATCCACGAGGGCAAGCACTAGCCAGTCGTCTCCAAGAAAATTTTTGATAAAGTCCAGGAAGTTTTACGGCAAAGAGGAAAGCCGAAAACAAAAGAGAAAGTGCCAAAGCCGTTTACGGGACTTTTTCGTTGCGGCGAATGTGGCATGGGCATAACTGCCGAAATCCAAAAAGGGCACACTTACTATCGGTGTACGAAAAAGTCCCGATCGGTAAAGTGCAGTCAATCATATGTTCGCGAGGAGGTAACCAACGAACGGCTTTCCTCTTTGCTCCAAAAATTTTCTTTGAGACCGGATTGGGCGGCAGGAATGATGAAAATGTTGGAAAAAGAAAAATCAGAGGCCGCCCAATCCTCAACCGCTTTTGCTCAGGAAGCCGGAGAGAGAATCCGCGCCATACAAACCAAGCTCCAGCGACTTCTTGATGGATACTTGGAGCAAGATATTGAGCGCGAAATTTACCGAACAGAGAAAGCGAAGCTGTTGAGTGAAAAGAAGTCGCTGGAAGAGCAAATGGCGCGGATTGAACAAAAGCAGACTGGCTGGCTCGAACCGATGGCGGAATGGATAAAAGAGGCAGAGAATCTGCCTAAAATCGCACAAGAGAATGACCTTTTTGCAAAAAAGGTCATTGCCAAAGAAATCTTTGGCTCGAACCTCGTTTTGGCGGGAGGAGAAGCGCGCGCCTTCGGCGCGCAAGACGACGCGAATGCGCCGCAAAATCAGTGGGCGGCCGTTGCGGCCGCCCACCAAATGGCTCTCAAAAAACCGCTGAGTTTTATCATAGTGGGCGACTCAGGACTCGAACCCGAGACCTTCTCGGCTTGCCTGCCTAAGTTTTTGGACCGTGGACGGTGTAGGGATTGCCACCCTGCGGGTG
>PFOG01000042.1:1653-2413 GCA_002792395.1 Candidatus Portnoybacteria bacterium CG_4_10_14_0_2_um_filter_44_20
CTGCCTAAGTTTTTGGACCGTGGACGGTGTAGGGATTGCCACCCTGCGGGTGGTCCCCCGCAGGGGGAAACCTACCGTTTTAATGGTGCTTGCCCGCCAAAATTTTTAGTCAGTGGACGGTGGAGGATTTGAACCTCCGACCCTTGCGATGTAAGCGCAATGCTCTACCACTGAGCTAACCGTCCAAAAATCTAAGCAGGTGAATAAGACAAAATGCTTTTTACTCTTTTGCTTTGTCTTTTTGGCCTTCTTCCGGGGTTGTCCAGTTGGGACGCCAGAGTCGCATTTCTTCCAGAAGTTTTTCGTCTGGTTCGCGGCCTTCAAATTCGCCTTTTTCATTGATATACGAGATAGCTTCTTTTGCCATTCCTTCTGGGTGCGTAGGCGCGCCATTCTCTCCCTTTCCGCATTTCCAGTGGGCCGGTTTGCCATCCGGACGAAACTCGAGGATCTCACCCCCGCTTTTAATGAATTCTTCCCCAGGGTCGAATTCAGATTTTTTGTTTTCAAAGTGATTTGCCATAAATTGAGTGAATGAAATCAAGTCAGGCTTGGCGAAACGAGTATTACTTAGATTATCTTAAGGGGTATAAAATATAATTTTTGTAATCTAGTGCCCTTTGTTTGAAAATGCGCGAACCTTTTTTGAACGAAACTGATGCTCCGCCCCGCCGCCGCTCGCTAACGCTCGCCACCCCGCAAAAAAGTTTTCTCTACATTTTTTATTTTGCGCGCGTCCGATTTTTTCTTCTAAAAGGAA
>PFOG01000017.1 GCA_002792395.1 Candidatus Portnoybacteria bacterium CG_4_10_14_0_2_um_filter_44_20
CACCCTACGGGTGGTCACCCGAAGGGTGATTTACTGTTTTAAAATGCCGCTTAACCCACCAAATAATTCCGACAATAACTACGACAATAATAATAAAATCAAACTTTTCAAAATAAATTCTTAAACTGTTCCATTTTTCTCCCATTATAAGACCCGCGTAAGCTAAAAAATATGACCAAAGCAAAGCCCCAAGAAAAGTGTAAAGACAAAATTTCTTGAAATTCATCCGGGCTATGCCGGCCGGCAGAGAAATAAATGTTCTTATAACCGGCAAAAGACGGCTAAAAAAAACCGTGCCTTGCCCGTATTTCGAAAACCATTTGTCAGCTAACGCCAAATCATTTTTCGAGACTAAAATGTATTTTCCATATCGCTCAACCAGGGGCCGGCCACCATAATAACCAACTACATAAGCAATAATTGAACCGCTTAAATTCCCAAACGCGCCCCATAAAACAACCGGCGCCAGCGCGAATTGCCCTTGCCAAACGAGAAATCCGGAAAAAGGCATAATCACCTCTGAAGAAATCGGGATGCAAGCGCTCTCAAGAGCCATTAGGACAAAAACGCCAAAGTAACCAGTACCGGATATAACACTGATTATTAAAGAGGCAAGCCAAGAAATGATTCCCGAAATCAAAAGATTTAAGATTTAAGAATCAAGATTTAAGAATGAGTTTTATTATTCGTAAATCGTAAATCGTAAATCGTAATTCTATATTCCTCGAAGGTATTCCGCCGCCTTCTCCGGTTCAATCGTTGAAATTTCTATTCCAGCCCCCAATTCGAATCCGGCCCAAACAGAAGTCTTGGGAAAAATAACCAGGTGCCAATGGTAATGCGCGTAGTCTTTACCGTCACATGGAGAAGTATGGATAAAGAAATTAAATGGCGGGTCATTAAGAGCTTTATAGATTTTCCCCAAAGCTACTTTCAGCGCTTCGGCCAACGATTCTTGTTCTCCATTCTTGATTCTTTCAAAGTAAGACCGGTGCTCTTTGGGATAAATCCTAACCTCAAACGCGACTTTCGAAGCAAAGGGGCACAAAACAACAAAATGCTCGTTTTCAAAAACAATTCTTCTTTTGTCTTCGCGATCCCATTCGATTATCGCGCAATGAACGCATCTTCCCTGCATCTCAAAAAACTGCCGGGAACCATTAAGAGACCGTTGCAAATCAGGGTCGATAATCGGAATCGCGATAATTTGCGAATGGGGATGATAAATTGAGGCGCCAGCTTCTCGTCCGTAATTGTGAAAAATCGAAACATAATTGACAAATTTTTCATTCATCAACTCCAGATATCTTTCCTGATAGGCATGCAGAAGCTGTGCGATTTCCGGCACACTCAACTCCGAAATATGCCGATCGTGGTCGCGCAAAACAACAACTTCGTGGAAACCAAGGCCGTCCATCAATGAATATGGCCCCTCGGCCCTCTCGCGCAAACTCTCTCCCAGCGAAAAAGCGGGAAATTTATTGGAAACTACCGCCAAAGTCCATTCGCCGGCCTGATTTTTGTATTCTAAAACCGGCAGTGCCTGAGTGCCAAGGTCGCAAAAAGGACAATTGTCGCGGGATGTATCTTGCTCTCGTTCCGACTTGTCTCTGGCGAACGTTTCCGGCCTTTTGGCGCGGCCGGTAGCAATAACCACCCAGTCCTTACAAACTAGGTTAAATCTTAACTCT
>PFOG01000018.1 GCA_002792395.1 Candidatus Portnoybacteria bacterium CG_4_10_14_0_2_um_filter_44_20
GCCAGATTTCTTGAAAACAACAATATTATGTTCTCGGGCAACCGCCTCGGGGATAATCTCCAAGGTTCCGCGCGGAATGACTTCTTTTTCGAGGCTAACAAAAGGAATTCCCAGAATATAAGCCTGCAACCTCGCCAGGTCGGCCGGCTTTACTGTTCCCTGTCCGACCAAAACCTCACCCAGCCGCTGCTGTTTCCGCTTAGCTTCAGATTCCGCCTTGGCAAGCTGAGATTCGGTCGCCAAACCGGCATCTAACAAAAACGCTTTAAGTTGTTGGTCAGATACGCGCATCTATCTGCTTACCGCTTACGGACTATGGACTACCGCAATAGCCGTAGTCGGTTAGCCGTAGTCGGTAGTCAAATTTATTTCTCTAACATCTTTTTTATCTTTTCAACCACTTCGCGTAACTCATAATTTGCCTTAACCAAGTAAGTGGTCGCGCCAAGTTCCAAGACCCTTTCTACGTCGAAAGTTCCCTCCAGGTTAGTCAAAATCATAACCGGGATGTCCTTTGTTTCCTCGTCTTCCCTCATTTTCTTCAAAACCGTAAAGCCATCCATT
The DNA here is from genome assembly GCA_002792395.1 of Candidatus Portnoybacteria bacterium CG_4_10_14_0_2_um_filter_44_20. Lineage (GTDB taxonomy): Bacteria > Patescibacteriota > Minisyncoccia > Portnoybacterales. Next base: position 565 of record PFOG01000018.1, read on the forward strand.
TTGGGCAAAATGAGGTCCAGTAAAACCAAATCGGGCTTTTCGAGCTTGATCAACTCTAATCCGGCGACTCCGTCAAAAGCCGCCTTAACGTCGTATCCTTCTTTCCGCAAAACGTCACACAGGGTTTTTTGGAGCGTCGGCTCATCTTCAACAAATATAATTTTAGTCATATTTTAGAACGTTCACGAAAACACGAATTTAAACAATAGATAGGAAAATCCATATATTGTTTAAACCTCGCGCATTGGTGATTGATAATCTTTTTAATTATTTAGCAATTGGTATGGTAAACCAGAAATCGCTGCCCTGATTTTCTTTTGAACTAAATCCGATCTTTCCCCCCAGGGCGTCAACTATTCCCTTGGCGATAAACAAACCAAGGCCAGTGCCCTCTGTCTGATATTTTCTAACATTATCACTGCGAAAAAACTTTTGGAAAACATCCGCCTTCTGATGCTCGGGGATGCCAACTCCGTTATCATGGACCTCGCATTTCAAAAAATTTCCGAACCGGCCTAATTTTATTTTAACCGCGCCACCATCGTTAGAATATTTAACAGCATTGTCTACCAAGTTTTGAAGCGCCAACCGAACTCTCTCGGCATCAGCCCAGCCCTCGGGCACCCCCCCCTCGACCTCAAAGCCCAAACTGACTCCGCCATCTCTGGCGATAGGTGTTATTTCGGCTATGAGGTCGCGAATCATGTCATCTAGAGAAAACTTTCCTGGTCTCATGTCCAAGCGTCCCTGCTCAATTCGGGAAACATCCAACAAATCGTTGACCAGCCGAATCATTCGATTATTGCTGGTCTTCATAATTTCAAAGTATTCTTTTTGTTTCTGGTCCAACTTCTGCCACCGCTCGTCCATTAGCAAATTAAGCGACCACTTCACCGCCGACAACGGCGTTCGCAATTGGTGCGAAGTAATGCTGACAAACTCCGACTTCATCCGGTTGGCCTCCGCCAAATAAACAAAGCCGCTAATAATAAAATGGCCGACAATAAAAATAATTCCAGTTGCTATAATCACAATTAGGGCCACGATCTCCGGCTGGTCTACAAAGAAATAGGCGATAAGATAAGTTCCCAGCATCGTGCCAATCGTAACAACACCCATGACAATCGTTAGAAACGCTGGGCACTGCCAAAGGCCTAGATTATACTGCCGGCACTGCGAAATTGGGTTTAATTGTGATAGAATATCTTTAGAGGCCACGGGAGGGCTTGACTGTCATTCCCGCGAAGGCGGGAATCCAGTAAATTAAACATGCTATAGATTCCGGGTCAAGCCCGGAATGACAAAATGAAAAACTGTGGATTCCTTGTCTATTTATTATATCACAAATCGCCCCGTGACGATAAGCCAGATTTCCACAGCCCGCAAAAAGCGTCTGTTATGGTATAATCAAGAAGGAGGGCTATGAAAATTTCAACGGCGCAAAAAATCAGCTGGATAATAATGCGGTTTTTAAACTGCTTCTTTTTCAAATTCCGCGTTGTCGGCCGGGGAAATATCGGGCATTCTGCCAGCCCCAAAAAAATTGAATTACTAAATAATGATTAAAACTCAGAAAATAAAAAGGTTTTTTCCGGCAATAAACTCAGGAAGAACCGTTTCAAATAACGCGGCGAGCACGCAGGTTCCGATTCAATTGTTAAGTTTATTGAAAGAACTTGTTGTGCAATATGACAACGTTCACAGGGGACAATCCGTTGCTTCATTGTCGACTACCGAGAAATTCGAGGCCGCTTATGATACTATCGCGCAATTTATCAATGCTCCATCAAAAAGAAATATTATCTTATATAGGAATACCACCGAGGCGATTAATTCGGTCATGTATTCTTTAATGACTGAATTCAAAGACGGTGACAATGTGGTTACAACGCTTATGGAGCACAATTCAAACTATGTGCCTTGGTATGGATTGTGCAAAGAGATACTCCCGAAGTTTGACGTCAATGTAGAATACAGGCTTGCAAGGTTTGACAAGGAAACAGGAGAACTCGATCTGGCTCATCTTAAATCCTTGGTGGATGAAAGGACTAAATTGATATGCTGCACGGGCGCGTCTAATTTTTTGGGAACGAAAAATCCGATAGAAAAGGTGAGAGAGATCGCCCATTCAAGCGGTTATACGCAACCAAACGGCGAGAAAAAATCTTATCTTCTGATTGACGGCGCCCAGACAGTGCCGAACATGTTTATTGACGCCAGGAAATTAGACATAGATTTTCTCGTTTGGTCTTTTCATAAAATGCTTGCCCCTTTTGGCGTTGGCGCCCTGTCCGCAAGAGAAGAGTTGCTTGAAAGAATGAGGCCGTTTCTTTACGGAGGAGATATGATCGCGGAAGGAAAGGTCACTCCGGAAAAAGTGGAATACAACACGCTTCCCTGGAAATTTACAGCCGGGACCCCAAACATTTTAGGGACAATCCTTTCTGCCCAAGCTATAAGATTATTAATAGACTTTTCTTTGAACCCCGGGCAATATAAGTATTTTATGACTGATAAAAAATTGGAAAGCTCGGATGTGGAAAAAGCAATGAATAACATAGAACATCACGAGAAAATTCTAATAGGCGAGGCGCTAAAAATATTAGGGGAAATACCAACAATAAAGATCTATGGCCCCCAAAATCCCGAAAACAGAACTTCTCTAATCGCCTTCACGTGCAAAAACAAAAGCCCGTTTAAAATTTCTGAAGAATTAAGCGAATTAGGCATAGAATCCCGAGCTGGCTGCCATTGCGCGACATTAGCGCATCATTATTATGAACTAGATCCTCCCGCCAGCTGCCGGCTAAGTTTTTACATATATAACGATCTTAAAGATGTAAGAAAAGCGTGCCTGGCCGTTAAAAAGTGTGTCTAGACTGATAATAAAACGGCTTTTTAAAAAAAATGATTATGACAATTTCAAGTGCCCAAAAAATCAGCTGGTTAATAATGCGGCTTCTAAACTGCTGCTTTTTCAAATTCCGTGTTATCGGCCAGGAAAACATCGACCAGCTCAAGGGCGGACCGCTGATCATCGCCTGCAACCACAAGAGCTTCTGGGACAATTTTTTTCTGGACTACGCTTTCACGTTTACCTTTCCGCCCTTTAGATATATCGCCGCTGACTGGATTTTTAAAAAGTGGTGGAAGGTTTTTGTCGTTATTCTTGGCGGATTTCCGGTTCTCAAAGGACAGGGACTTGAAGTTTCTCTCAAAACCCCACTCAAAATACTGAACGAAAACGGCATTATCATAATTTATCCGGAAGGAAAAATTATCAGCGAGGACGATAAAATCGGCGAGGCCAAAAGGGGAATCGGCGCCCTAAGCCTTTGGAGCAACGCGCCGATTCTGCCGGTCGCGCTTAAGGGAACACGGGGTATGCGCCGCCGAAAGAAGGTTGAAGTAATCTTCGGCCAGCCGTTTTTCGCCAAAGACATGATAACCCCCACCGCCCCGAATCCAACCATCGAAGATTTCGACAAAGTCAGCGAGGCCGTAATGGAGAAAATCAAAAAATTGTATTTTTCGTAGAAATACTCGCATTTGAGAGATAAAGAGAATCAAAAAACCCTAGCTATCGCTGGGTTTTTGGCATAAGATCGCGCGTGCTCAATATTTAAAATGCCGTTAATTATCCAAGCGCCACCTTTTTGGCAATGGTCCACCAGATTTTTCATAGATATACCTTACCAGCCTGGAAAGAATGCGCTTCTTGTCCTGAAGATTTTTTGTTTTGTAAAAACTTTCGACTTGGTCTGAAAATTTCCTATCCAGTCTTTCCAAAATTTTTCTCATCTCATTCGGCTGTCTTAAAAATTCTCCATTCAATTTAAGAAATAATTCCACAATATTGGTAACCAATAAATGGCTATCGGTGCTAATGGCCAGATGGTCATTATTTTCGATATCGCGCTGAACCTCTCCCCAAAAATCGTCTATCGAGTATTTATGCATCAAAATTTCGCTTCTTTTATACTTCGTTTTCAGTTTCAGATTATTTTTGGCAACCGCCTGAATTTTCTCTAACCACCCTCCTCTTTTAAAGAGGACCTTGCCATGAGCCAGCATGTGCGAAGTGATTCTCCGCAAATTATTTTTATCTGCCTTAAGATAATTTTCAGCCTCTCCTGTTGTATTTAAAATAATATCAACACGTATCCCATTCTTTATAAAATTATTTCTAGAAAATTTACCCCTTTTATTCAAAAGAATGTATATATCAACATCTGAATATTTATCAAATTTATCTCTTGCCGCGGATCCAAATAGCAAAATGCCCAAGACATTTTTGTCCGGTTTGTATTGTTTCGCTACGTCTTCGCAAATTTTTTGAACAAATTTTTCCATAAAAATAAAATGGGGCTATGGTAAGTATAGCACTTTTCCTTAGCCCCGTGAATTCGCCGCGTTAGTGACAGTTACTGGGTTGCTGACAGGTACAGAGCACCTTCAGCTTCGGCAGCGGCTTGACCTTGAGGGCCGGCCGCTGTTTAGGTTGCGCCTTCTGCATGGCTTTCACCTCCTTCTGTTATGGTTCGGAGAGACTCCGACTCTACGGTTATTGCTTTCCGAAGTTGCTCCCGAAGAATTTCCTGAGTCATATGACGGTAAAAGTCGCACATCCGTTCGATCTTGGCAGTTTTCGTCGCCCGAGCGAACTCCTGTGTGATGTTGCAACCGCCACCGCATTGTCCTTCGATCATACAGCCCCTGCACATCTCCATCGCTCCAGTAAGATGGTCTCGCACAAAACGGTGGTAGGCGGTGCCGGGCGCATAAAACAATTGGATTTTTGAGAGATTTCCGAGCTGGATCGTGCTATAGCCACATCCGTAGATGTTTCCAGACGGGCCTACGCACATATTGTTGCCGCGGACTGCGCCGCAGAACGCGACGCGGCTCTCGAGCGTTGATTCATTAAGATTCTCGGCTGGTCGAGACCAGAAGCCGGGAACATCAACACCCCTAACCGCTGCGTAGCGCCGAATCCGCATCAATTTTGCAACAACGTCTTCTATGGGTATCTCCACCATACCGACAACGTCGATGTCGATTCTGACATTCTTCATGCCGCGAGCTACTGCCCAATCGATAATCGACTCGTCGAGTTCGTGGAAATTCTTTTCAGTGACTGTTGCTGCAATACCGTCGAGCGGATATCCTACCCGCGCCAACACATCAAATCCGCGCATGATCTGGAAAAATGTACCGCCTCCGGACTTCGTCAGTCGGACGCGATCATTCCCTTCGCACAAACCGTCAAGACTGGAAGCAATCTTAACTTGGTGCCTTTTGAGTGTCACGGCGATTTCTGGCGTGATAAGAGAAGCATTTGTGTTGATTGAAAAACGAAACTCGAACTCCGAACCGTAGGCGGTACGACAGTATTCAAGCACCTGCTTGATAACCGGCCATGCCAGCAATGGTTCGCCTCCGCCAAAGTTGATTTCGGCGACACGCTTTTCGTGTCCGCGAAGAATCTCAAGATACCGACCCACCGCCTCCTTGGCCGTATCGAACCGCATGAACTTCTTGGGATTGTTGATACGGTCGGAAGTTTCCAAATTACTGAAGTGGATACAGTAAGTACAACGAAAGTTACACGCCTCACTCATGATGAGCTCAAGATAGTTTATAAGAGAACCACTCACGATTTCCGCTTCTCGCTCTCGCATCTTTTCTTCAAGAAATATTCGGTCATCGAAATTCTCTGGGACAAGAAAATAGCACCGCAGTAGCTCCTCAATCGCCTCCCGATCTTCGTCTGTCAGCTCATCTCCAAGCTGTGAACAAATAGTTGTCGGCGCCGAGAACAACTCGAGAAACTCAAGCGTTTCAACAGAAACAACCTTTGGATAGCCAAACAGCGAGTGCCAGATCACCACAGAATCTCCGTCCCGGACGACCCGCGCAAACGACGACTTCATATAGGCAACGTTAAGATCTAATGTCATCACAGACTCCTCTCCGCCCTGAATAAACTTGATTTTTAAAGAGCTCGATGCTGAATGAAATCCAGAATAGCGCATACACGATTTTCTTACTTTTGTCAACCCCAACGTTGGGTAGCCGCGTCCCACCGTTTCGTTGCGTTGTCGCGTTAATGGAATTATTGTATAATTCATATTAAGCAAAGCTTGCGTGAACACCCCGCTCACAATAGCTTTTGTCGACAAAATCGCTGATTAATATAAAAGACGCCTTTTGTTCTGCTATGAAAACATTTTTGCTGATTATTTATGCCTTCCGCGATTTAATAATTCGCTATTTGCCTAATTTTAAAAAAACCGAGTACGCATTCGCTTTTTTGGTGCATCCCCGGAACATAAACGACCTTTATCGCAAGTATCCCTTTTTTCGATACCTGCCGGAAAAATTTACTTTTTGGTTTCTTAAAAGATTCTGGCCGGTGGTTGTGTCAGAAATTGAAGGGCTGAAATCTTTAAAAGACGGCCAGCCCGTAAGGGGATTTATAATGACCACCCCCCTGATAGCAGAACAGATGCTGGAAAATAAAGAATTAGCAATCAAAAAAATCTTGCAAGCCTTAAAACTGGCGGAAAAAATGGGAATAAAATTAATGGGACTTGGGGCCTTTAATTCTTCCGTGACCAATGGAGGCGCGCTGTTGTTGGGAAAGACTAAAATCGCCATCACGAACGGCAATTCCCTAACAGCGGCGGTAACAATAAGAGACGTCGAGAATCTATTGCGCGAAAAAGAAACAAACGACCAGCAAATTTCCTTTGCCGTTATCGGCGCCACTGGTTCAATCGGCCAAGCAGTCGCAAAGCACTTCGCCGAAAAAAATCTTTCGAAACTTATCCTTGTCGGAAAAACTCCGGATCATCTTACCAGCCTAGAAAAAGATATAAAAAACAATCGCCCAGAAGCAAGATTATTAACCTCAACAAACATTGCCGTAATACGAGAAGCAGATATCATTGTTGTCGCCACCGCCAGCGCCGACGCCTTAATAAAGAGCGACTATTTAAAGCAAAACGCGATAGTATATGATGTGTCGCAACCCCGCAATACCGACCCCGAAATCGCCACAAAAAGACCGGATATATCAACGATAGACGGGGGACTAATCTCCACTCCAGGAATAAATTATCATTTCAACCTCGGGCTGCCAAGAGAAGTTGCCTTTGCATGTTTGGCCGAGACCATGATTTTGGCGGCCGAGGAAACGACAGAGAACTACTCAATTGGCGCAGTCGAACCGAATAGAATAGAGCTAATAAGAAATATCGCGAAAAAATACCGATTCACGCCATATAAAAACAATCAACCCGACTAAATGATTTTTGAACCAAATAACTCTACAGATATAATTTCTCTAATTCCGCTAGCAAGCGCTGGTTTTGTTTTTATTTTAGGAATCTTCGTTTTCCTTTCTAATTGGCGCGCAACCCTAAACAGAATTTTCTTTTTTTATTCCATATCAATCACCATTTGGTTTTTCGGCACCTATAAAATGTTTTTTGCCTGCGAGAATGCTGAAACGGCCATGTTTTGGGACCGGTTTATCTATATTGGAGTTATTTTTATTCCAAGCATCTCTTATCACTTTAGCATCGCTTTTGCCAATTTAAGGCGCCAAAGAAAGTTCGTTTTTTTGGGATATTTGATTTCAATTGTCTTTTTGTTTTTTATAAAAAACCCGTTGTTTACTGATAAGCTGTTCGTCTATAAATGGGGCTGCCACACTATAGCTGGCCCCCTCCACAATGTTTTTCTTGTTCTTTTCTTCGTTGGCATCATCGCGCTGTTTGCGAATATTTATATAAAAATTAAGCAAGCAAAGGAAAAGATAGAAAAAATTCAGGCAAGGTATGCCTTTACAGCCTTGCTTATTCTATCCTTCGGAGCCCTTGGGTTTTTACCGGCCTACAAAATAGCGATATTCCCCATCGCATATTTTTCGGGATTAATCTGCGCAATTATTTTAGCCTACGCTATTTTAAGGCATCATCTTTTCGAGATAAGGGTTATCGCCGCAGAATTATTGACTTTCGCCATATGGTTTGTCTTGCTTATTCGCCTGTTCCTCGAAAATAATTGGCAAAATCGAATAATTGACGGGATGCTTCTGGTCTTAATA
>PFOG01000060.1 GCA_002792395.1 Candidatus Portnoybacteria bacterium CG_4_10_14_0_2_um_filter_44_20
TTATCGCAGATAAACGGACACCATTTTTGCGATGCCCAATAATCTGCCAATTGGACGATCAGGGAACAGAGCGCGAAACGGTTGACTTGCTTACCTATCGTCAACGCCGGCGTTGATTTCGGCTTGTTCCAAATCCCCACGTGATCTTTAACCAGCTGGCAGATACCCAGCAGATTTGGATCGTTATCGGCAAATTGCATCAGCCAATTGTAAGCAATCAGTCCGTGCTCGGGATGCATGTGGTTATCCCAAGGATCGCCGCTTTTCTTGATATCATGCAGAACGGCGGCGGCAATGACCATGTCTTTCATCAATCCATCCTCTATGCCAAAAAACCGACAAAGAGCGATTGCGACCCGAACCGCCTTTCTGCTATGGATGACGAGTCCGCCTTCCATATTATCCTCCGGCGGATGATACTTCCCGGAGGAACTGGCAGGCGCTATCCAAAATTCCGGCGGTGCCGCGGCCAAAGCCGTTTTAACGAAATTTCTAATTCCTTCCGATTGTATTAATTCGAGATAATCGTCCAAATCTTTCTTCATTCTCTTTATCCTCCCCAGTTGTCAAAAAACACACTAAATAATAATTACCACGTTCGATAACTATTGTCCATGCCAACATTGCTGTTTGCAAGCGGCGTAAAAAACTATATAATAATAATATGTCTTATTTTGTATAATATATTTCACATAATATGCTATATTCCGCATAATATGCCATATTTTGCTTCGGCCATCCAAAACGCCATAATTCCTTACCATTCCTTGTCTAGCTTTCTGCAGAAAGCAACTTTTAATTACAGCGATTTATTGGATATCCTAATCGTCGCCACGCTTATTTTCTTTCTATTCGAACTTTTTAAAAGCACTCACTCAATGCCAATTTTGTTTGGCATTTTATTCTTGGCCATCCTCTACGGACTCAGCGTCTTTTTCCAGCTTCGCCTCACTCAAACCATTTTTAACGCGTTATTCGGCATCTTCGTAATAATCTTAGTGATTGTTTTTCAGAAAGAACTGCGCCGGTTTTTTGGATTAATCGGCGTTATCGGGCTCAAGCAAAGAAACTTTTCGCCCCAAGAAACCGTTTTGCAAATCCTGGTCAAAACCATCGGCCAACTGGCGGAACATCGGACTGGGGCGCTTTTTGTTTTTCCTGGAAACGAAAATCTTGAGCGACATTTAGAAGGAGGGTTTCTCTTGAACGGAAAAATTTCGAAATCCTTAATTTTAAGCCTTTTTGACGCCTCTTCGCCGGGTCACGACGGGGCAGTAGTTATTGAAGGAGACCAGGTAAAAAGATTCGCTGTGCACCTGCCCTTAGCCGAAAGCGGCGAAACGGCAAGAAAATATGGAACCCGCCATCGCGCCGCCCTGGGTTTATCCGAAAAAACTGACGCGTTGATAGTGGTCGTGTCGGAAGAAAAAGGCACTATTACTTTAGCCCACAATCGAAAAATGACAACCGTAAACAGCGCCGATGAACTTGAAAAAAAACTAAGAAAATTTTTCGACAAAAAATTTCCTCAGGCGCGAATCCATTCTTACGCAAAATCGCTCTTGAGCTACGCGCCAATGGCAATTCTCTCTCTCACGATTGCTTCATGTCTCTGGCTTTTTATAACTTACAGCACCTCCGATATCCAAAGAAAATTTGCCGTATCAATTCAATTCAAAAACCTAGCCCCAGATTTTGTCGCCGACGACTACAACCCCGAAGATATCGTTGTTGTCCTGTCGGGACACGAATCGGACTTTAAACCACTGGATCCCCAAAGCCTCAAAGCCTCAATTGACCTTTCAAAAACCACAACTGGCTGGCACACGGTTCTTGTCAAAAAAGAAAATATAAACCATCCATCAATTTTATCCATAGCCAGCATTGAACCAGAAGTCATCAAGGTGCACATTGCAAAAGTACAAGCCGAGCTGCAAGTCGAACAATAGTTATTTCTTTCGATTAGTTTCAAAAAACCACCCCGTGGGGTGGTTTTTAAAATTTATTGGTTAAGGTAAATATCTCGCTTGACCCCATAAAACATTTGAGGTTCCTGAAATGAATTATTGTTCTCAATGACATATTCAAATGCCTCGCGGACACTTACGTTATCCGCTGTTTTTCGGTAAAAAGCGCTGAAAAAAAGCTTGGAGAAAGCACGGCTATCGCATGTTGCGTATTTCTCATTGGCAGAAATTGTTATACGATTTTTCCCGGCCAGCCTTTCCGCAAAACTCCCGCCATAGCACTGCGTGAAAATAAAAACTCCGATACCAGGCTTGATCTTGTCAACGCAAGCGGCAAAATCTATTTCATCTAAAAATCTGCCGAATAAACCGATTTCGGCGATTTTTTGTTTTTTCTGATACTGCGATAAAATTGTTCCACGGGTATCCGGTATTAACAATCTTTCGTCGAGACGGCCATGATCAGTAACATAAATAAACAAAAGATCATTTGGGCCGATCTGATTCGCGAGATATCTTAAACAAAGCCTGATTGATTTGGCGTCAGCCGGGGCATTTACCGGATAGGGCCTATTTTGATTTCCCGTAGCATCAAAAATAATAATATTCTTCCGAAGAAATCCGCTCTTCAACAAAACCCCGAACGCGGCTTCTATATTCTTTATGTGCTTTCCCTCTATCTGTCCGCTGATTAAAATCGCGTATTTTTGTCCGGCTGTTTCCGGGGCTTCGGCGAAGTATTGATTCGGAATGGGACACGCCGTCGCGCAACCCATTAAAAAAACAGCTAAGGCCATTAAAATTGTCAACCGTTTCACTCTTCTCGCTCCTCCTTGATAACATTAATATGGGATATGTCCCAGCACCCCGCTTATAAAAGCCAGCAGCCAAAAAGAATAAACTGTCAGACTGAAATAATGAAAAAATCTGTCAACTTTCTGCTTGTTCTGCTCGGTTGTCGATAGATAAAGAATAATGGCCACAAGAGTATGAATTCCCATTCCGACAAGTCCGGCAATGCCGCAAAGACCATGAAAGTTTAAAATCAAACCGTTGCCTACGAAAAACATCTTACTTGTTCCGATGTAGTCAAAAGCAAAACCAGCGACAAAAAATGACAAGTTTATTTTTTTCAGGCCGCTACGGAATGAATGAGCAACCGCGAAACTATAAAAACAACACGACAGGATTATGGCGATGACCATAAATTTCATTCTTACTGGACTCCTTTTTGTCAAAGAACCCTACGCTAGTATGTCCACGATAAACAAATTACTCACTCGCGTCAACCCAAAGCCACTACTTACAAATGAGAAAAATTACTGCTTCACCCAGTTAGAAATTTTCTTTTTCTGTTTTGGCATATTCACAACAAATTACCAAATTATCACGAGAATAGTTCTTGTGGCTGAAGTTTACTTAATTTCTAGCGGGGCTCGCGCATTGATTAAAAAGACTGACCTGGAGATTATATTCGGCAACCAAGGCCTTGATCGCCGCGACTAAATTGTTATATTGATTCACAAGACTATTGTATTCTTCAATTCGCGCCTCATACTCTTCCCTGTTTTGCGGCTTGAGGATCTTTATTTCTTCTTGCTTAGCGGCAACCGCGTTGTCCAGAGCCGTGATTTCGCTTTTATAACCATTAATTTTGGCGGCGAGGGACATATCAACCCGTGGGCAATCGGCCAATGGCTGCCCGAACTCTTGAACGGCAATCCAAGTTACCTGGTTTTCGAACGTTCCCCGAATAACCGCTACGCCAATTTCCTCGTAACCGCCGAATAAAATATTGGCACGGTGGCCGGGACTTTCCATCCATGCCTCAACAAGCGCCTTATCGCCATCAAAATTACCCAATGCTAAGTTTTCCCCAATAGCGATATAATCGTAACCAACTTCGTTAGCCAACTCGTCCGGACCGCGTCCATCGGGAGAATTGTGGGCAAAATATTGTTTTTCAAACATATCCCGCGCCTTTGCCGCCGCCGCCAAATTAAGCAAATAATTTTCTTCAAGAGACGCCAGACCGGCTCCGACGCGTTGCTGGTTAGTCCAATCAACAACCCCTGTTATCGTCAAATCAACGGCCGCCTTCTTCCATGTTGTCCGCAAAGGTGGCGGCGTTAAGATTTGTTTTTCCACGTTTTCAATCGACATCACCTCAGACAAACTGCCAGATTTAAACCACCCCGCTTTTTGAACCGCCGCGCGATACCCGCTCATTAAATCTCCGCGAAAGCAAAACGCGACGACGCCGACAGCCAGGACTATAAACAAAATAACTATCGACAATTTGCCTTTCTGAAAAATTTTCGACCGAGTTGAGGGCGCCTTTCCTTCGTTGCTCCTGTAAAACAACAAAACCTTAGAAGTAATGCCGAACTCGGCCAACACGATGAATAGCGCGAAAACAGCAGTCAGCAAAAGGGCAATATCCTTAACATAATGCCTAAGCAGAGTAAATCCGTGGCCAAGAAAAAAACCAAGCAGCAACATCAATGTGCCCCATAAAAAAATGGTTACGCTCTCGATTTTCAGAAACTTCCAAAAATTAAATTTTGTCGCGCCCACGGCCATAATCGTAATGTGATTCAGGCCGTAAAGAAATTTTGCGAAGAAAATCGTCTTCCGGCCGCCATTTTTCAAACGCGCTTCCAGTTTGGCTAGCTGCGCCGGGGTAATAAACAAAAACCGGCCGAATTTAGCTACCAAATTCTCTCCGTATCGCGCGCCCAGCTTGTATAAAATTATATCGCGTAGAAGAGCGGTCAAAAGCGCCAGCGGATAAACAATGAAAAAATTTAAAAAACCCAGTCGAACCAAAAATCCGGAGGCTAATAAGGTTCCATCGCCACCCTCAATGAACATCAAACTAAATATGATCGGGTAGGCAAAACTAATATGGTCAAAAATGATTTTCAGCATCGTCATAGTTTTTGAAAAACACAAACATTCCCAAAGAAAAAATCTCGGTTATCAAAGTAAATAATAACACGCTCAAAACAACGCGGCAAACAAACAAAAAACCCCCGACACAATGTCGGAGCAAACTTATAAAACATCTAACACGCTCTCGCCCTGAACGCCGACGGAATTTGTGCGGCAGAGATTCATTTTGAGGCGATGAGTTGAGGAAAAAGGTATCTAACGCCTTTTTCTGCCCAATACGCCACCCGCTTGGCGTATTCGTATCCACAAACACTCTGACATTCTGCAGAATGTCAGAGTGTTATTTTACGCGGTAGGTGACGGCGTGGCCGACCTTGCCGACCTGCTCTATTTTGCCTTCTTTTTCCAGTTCGTCCATATAGCGAACGGCGGTGCGGCTGGATACTCCCAGCGCCTCGCGAATTTCGGCATTGGAGAGCTCGCGTCCGCCTTCAAACATAGCCAGCACCTTTTGTTTGCGAGATTCTTTATGCGAAGCCGTCTCAACCGCCGATTTGCAGATGCCAACAAATTCTTCCTTGGTACTCGTGCCGTGCCTCCCCGCCTCCCGGCGCGATATCACCAACACAAAAATAAAAATACCAACAACTGACGCGATTATAAATAAAGATATTTGTCCCATAGAATTATTTTACAACATTCTGACATTCTGCAGAATGTTAGAATGATTATTTAAATGATTTGGCCTGCCCTGAGTTTATTTATAGTGAGCCCGTCGAACCTATCGAATGGGATAGGATGGATTGCTCCAAGAAAACAACGGGAAAAAAGTACCCGACACCTTTTTCTGTCAAACTCCATATTAATCAAAACTTATACCAGTTTTCTTTAGTTCGCTTTTTATTTTTAAATAATCGGGCACGGTCTTGGCGACCAGATTCCAAAATTTTCGGGAATGATTAAATTCTCCAAGATGGCACAACTCATGCACAATAATATAGTCAGAAAGTCCTTGTGACAAGAACAAAATTTTATAATTAAAAATTAAGATTCCCCCTCTTCGAACAACTGCCCCAACGAGTTTTCTGATTTTTGATATTGATCTTGTTGAATTTATATCCGTAAAATCCATTAAAATGGCCAATCCTTTCCTTTGCCAAACTAAAGGCTCTATCCCTATGCGTCAAATAATCTTTCCGACTATACTGCGCAATCGGCCTACCCTCAAATTGCTTAAAGAATTTGATTTTTGTGAACAGCCACTGCGCTTTTCCGATAGCATCCAGGTGGAGAGCCATTCTAAACCATTTCGTTAGCATCAACGAAATGGTTGTGGATAAGTTAATAATTTAATTCTCTTATAAATTTGCCGGCTTTTTATCTATTTTTTTCTTTTTTATCCCCCTCAATAATTTCTTATCTTCGCTCTGAATTTTTCTTCTTATTTTTTGCGCGTCTTCTTCGGCCGGCAAGCTTTCGGGCCTAATCCCCTTTCGTAACAATAAATTTCTTACATCATAATTATTTTTCATATGCTCGTTCGAAATCCCGTTCAAGCCGGACAAGGTAGTATCTTTTTTTAGATTAAAAACAGTTATTTCATTTGCAAAATCTTTTGCTTTGATGGTAATAGTAGGCAAAAAATCGGCCAGGGGCCTATTGTTCGGAATGCCCATTCGCTGTTTCATGTCATTTGTACTAAACCCGCCGAAAAGAGCAGTGTCGCCCTTGCTCCTAATCAGCGCGAAACCGGCACCATCAACGCCTCTTTCGTAGACAACTCCCGACAGTTTCTTTTCCGACACGCTTAATTTGTCTCTGGCCTGAATTCTTTCAAAATCACCAATCCTTTTCTCTATCATTTCCTGCCTCCTTGTCTGAAAGGCAAAATAACTCATAGCAAAGGCGATTTGCTCCTTCGCCGGGTCGCCATTTTGCGCAATAAGATAGCAGGCGTAACGAGTTAAAAACATATCATCCGCCTCCTTAATACCTCCGTTCGGCATATTCACCGCCCTGACCGTATCAGCAAAATTATCCTCAATCTTGCCGCCAGAATTCCGACAAGCTTCCTTCGCTTTCTCAATAACATTTAAAAAATTCTCCCATTTTGCATAGCCTAACAAAACCTGTAAATCCCGAGCAAACCAAAACTCTAAACTATCGACTTCATAAATATGTTTATTAAAATTCTCAAAATACACATTAATTAGCTCTAATTTCATAATTTTCCCTAATCTTAGCCACTTTTTATGTCCTCCCGACGTCGGGAAGACATCTGTGGATAACTTAATATTTTAGCTCCTTTAAATAATTTTTGATTTGGCGGATGTTTAGGTTGAATTCGTTTTTTCGATTTCTTTGACGCCGACGACACGGCAGTATTTGGCTATGTCCTTGTAATTGTCATGGGCATTGATGATTTTTTCGATATCTTTTTGGCAAAAGGTTATTACGCTTTTTGCCCGCTCTCGCCCTGAACGCCGACGGAATTTGTGCCAGCGTCAACCGGCGCGCCGCTCAAAATTTTTCAAATAGCTTTTAATTCTGTCACGATCCTCGTTTTCTTTTTCACCCTTAAAATATATTTCAATAAAATCAATTTTACAACTTTGACAATGAAAAGCGTAAATCACCCTAATCCCGCTTTTTGAACCCCGTCCTTTTAACGCTTTGCAGGCAAATTTTTTAATTTTACAAACCTGAATTTCTTCCGTGCAAAAACCCTGTATCGGGAAAACGCTTAAATTATTTATTTTTTGGACATGGAAAAACTCAATTGCCGCAATTTTTACTAACCTTAAATCTTCCTCAAGTGATTTGAATTTTTTGAGTAGTTTTTTGAAATCTTTTTGAAATTCCGGCGTTTCGCCATAGTTAATCTTGCTCGTCATAGTTTCTTACGGAAGTTTTAGGAGTGCGGTAGAATACGGCCTCGTAATCAAGCGGTTGATTTTCTTTCGCAACGAGCCAAGGGGTGTCCTCGTGAGAATATTCACTTAATTCTGTGGCGTTTTTATCGCCCAACCTTGCTATCACTTCGTCAATATGACGCAATTCGCGCGCGTCTTTTAGTTTTGTTAAATCCGGTTCGCGAATCGGCAAGTATTTTCTTTGCGGATAATTAAAATATTTTCCCTCTATTTTTACAACTTCGCCATTTTTGATCATATCGTCAACAATAGTTTTGAACTCAACCGGCGTCGGCCCATAATGATTTTTAATATATGTCGCGCCGATAAGCTGTTCCTCAAATTTTTCATAAAAATCGAAATCAATAAAATAAAGCAGTTTGTAAACCACTGCTTCGCCGACATTCGGTTTGCCCCCTACTTTTGATAAAACGTAAAGCAAAACCTCTTTGAATTTCTCAAGATTTTTTTGCGGAACACTTACCCTCATTTTTTGCTTGTCCTCCTTTGTTTTTTTAACGCTCTTTTTAACTTTTACGATAGCAGAAGTGTCTTTGCCTTGAACAAAATCATCAAAAACAATACCAAAAATATCCGACAGCTTCCTTGCTTCGGTGATAGTCAAATCCCGTTCGCCCTGTTCTATCTGGACATAAGTCGGGCGAGAAACGCCAATCTCG
>PFOG01000048.1 GCA_002792395.1 Candidatus Portnoybacteria bacterium CG_4_10_14_0_2_um_filter_44_20
CTACACTTTTAAGGAGAATTTGGTGGAGCTTTTTCGGGTGGCGAAATATGAGAAGGTTAAGGCGCTGGATGACGTCAGTTTTGAGGTTCAGGAAGGCGAGTTTTTGGGCATCATTGGGCTGAATGGAAGCGGGAAAAGCACGCTTTTAAAGGTTCTGGCCAAGATATTGGTGCCCGACAGGGGGGTGCTGGAAATCAAGGGCAAGGTAAGCCCATTTTTGGAGCTAGGCGTGGGTTTTAACATGGATTTGACCGCCCGGGAGAACGTCTATCAAAACGGCATAATTTTGGGTTTGTCGCGAAAGCAGGTTGCCGAACGATTTGACAAAATTATCGAGTTCTCCGAATTGGAAAAATTCGTTGATACCAAGATGAAAAATTTTTCATCCGGCATGCATGTCCGGCTGGCGTTTTCGGTTGCCATCCAGGTTGACGCCGATATTCTATTGATGGACGAGGTTCTGGCGGTGGGGGATATGCACTTTCAGCAAAAATGTTTTGAAGTTTTTAACCGCTATAAACAAGAAAAAAAGACGATTATTTTGGTAACGCATGACATGGGTTCAGTGCAAAGATATTGCACGAGAGCGATATTCCTGTCAAATGGTAAAATAATAAAAGACGGCAACCCCAACAAAGTGGTTGAAGAATATACGAGATTTGCTATGCAGTAAATCTTTAAATTCACCTAATTCCTAATTGTCTCACCCTACGGGCGACCACCCGAAGGGTGGTAATTCACCTAATAAAATCATAAGCAAAAATGTCTAATTAGAAATTTGGTTATTTGATATTTTATTAGAAATTAGGTAATTAGAAAATTAAAAATTAGATGCCGAAAGCTTCTATCTTAATTCCTACAAAAAATGGCGAACAGTATCTGGAAGAATGCCTTAAAATGGTCTTCGCACAGAAGACCCCTTTTGAATTTGAGGTGATCTGCATTGATTCGGGGTCAACAGACAAAACGGTGGAGATGATAAAAAAATTTCCGCAGATAGAGTTTTCCGAAATCCCGGCGGAAAAATTCAACCATGGAACAACCAGAAATCTATTGGCGTCCAAAGCGCAGGGCGAATATTTAGTTTATATCTGCCAGGATGTCATCCCGACAAATGAAAACTGGCTGAGAAATATGATTGAGCCGTTTGAAAAAGACCCGCAAATTGCCGGAGTTTTTGGCCGGCAGTCGCCGCGAAAAGACTGCGACCCCTTTCAACGAAAATCATTAGACGAATTTATGGATTCATTTGGCAAAGAATTAACTGTCTACCAATTAAAATCAAATGACAAAGAAAAAGAATTCGAAGCCAATAAGCATGTTCTCAGTTTTTTTTCCAGCGCCAATTCGGCCATAAGAAAATCTGTCTGGGAAAAAATTCCTTATCGACACGTTGTGGCCCTGGGCGAAGACCAGTTTTGGGCCAAGGATATATTATTCGCCGGTTACAAAAAAGCCTATCAGCCAAGCGCTAATGTTTACCATTCCCATAATTTTGGCGTTTGGGGGCAATTCAAACGCTGGTTTGATGAATTCTACCACCATAAAATGGTGCAAAATTATGTCGGGGTTTCTTCCCCTTGGAAGATTTTGCCGCTCGCTTTACGTTTATGGCTCAACGATGTAAGATACATAAAGAACCAAAAAGAATATAATTTTGGGCAAAAAATTTATTGGATGATGTGGATTTTTTTTATGGACTTAGCGCGGTTTATGTCGGAATATTTGGGCGCCCGCTACGAAAAATTACCCAAATGGCTGCAAAATAAGTTCAGTATGCAATATCAGTTAATACATAAAAAGTAAAATGGCGTTATTAAAAAAAGCATTCAAAACACTATTCACCGAGGGACCCCTCCCATTTATCAAAAAAACTTTTAATTTTATCAAAAGAGCATTTTATGGCGTGCCGGGGCAAGTCAACCCCGCAATTTATAATTTCACCCTTGATTATTCGCGGCCCGCGGTTGATAAAAAAACGCTGGATGAGAGGTTTCGCTCGGGGAACAAAGATAAAATGGCCATTAACTGGATAATTCCCGACATGGGAGTCGGTTCGGGGGGGCACACGACTATCTTCAGAACAATCAAGCATCTGGAAGATTTCGGCCACAAGAACCGAATTTATGTCTTTGGTGGAACAAAACACGGTTCAAATAAAAAACTGAAGAAGTTTATTAATGAAAACTTTTTCAATCTTGAAGCCGAAATTTTTAACTCGATTGAAAACATCAAAGACAGCGACGCGTTAGTCGCCACATCATGGCAAACGGCGTATCCGGTACGAGCCATTCAAAATACCCGAAAAAAGTTTTATTTTGTGCAGGATTTCGAGCCGTGGTTTTATCCGATGAGTTCGGAATATCTTTTGGCCGAAAATACCTACAAATTCGGCCTTTACGGTATTTGCGCCGGTCCGTGGCTAGCGAAAACGGTCCGCGAAAAATATGGAATGAACGCCGATTTTTTTGACCTGGCGTTTGATCCTAAAATATATTATCCGCGAGAGAAAATCGTGTCGGCAAAACTGGAAACCAGTGACGAACACAATTCAAAAAAAACCATGGTGTTGGAGACGGCGAAAAAGCCAAAGATTATTTGCTATGCAAGGCCGGTTACGCCGAGAAGGTGTTTTGAATTACTTATTCAGGCACTTCGCGAGCTGTATGTGCGCGGCGTTGATTTCGATTTAAGTTTTGTTGGTTGGGATTTATCACCCTACATCATACCGTTTGAATTCAGAAACTTAAGAATTTTAAAGCACGAGGGACTGGCAAAGCTTTATTCGTGGGCGGACGTCGGGATTGTTTTTTCGCCGACCAATTATTCGCTTTTGCCACACGAAATGATGGCTTGCAAATTGCCTGTTTTGGAAATGAAAAGCGAAACCACCGAAACAGTTTTTCGAGACGGCGAGAATATAGTTTTGGCCGACCCCGACCCGATCGCCATTGCCGATAAGCTGGAATGGCTCCTGAATAACTCCGTGGGACGAAAGAAAATCAGCGAAAACGCGTATGAATACGTTAAGCAATTTTCTTGGGAGAAATCAGGAAAGAAAGTTGAGGAAATACTTAAGCGCGAATTGGGGAATTGACTACTGCTAACCGACTACTGACTACAGCAAAAGAAAAAGTGGCGGTAGACGGTAGTCCGTGGTCAGTAAGCAGTTTTTATGAAAACATTAGTTACTGGCGGGGCCGGATTTATCGGTTCTCATCTGGTAGATGAATTGATAAAACAAGGATACGAAGTCATCGTCATAGATAATCTGTCGAACGGAAAGAAAGAAAATCTGAACCCTAAAGCCAAATTCTATAAAAAAGACGTCAGGGATCTGAAAAGCATCGCGCCGCATTTTAAAGGCGTTGATTTTGTTTTTCATCTGGCCGCTTTGCCGCGCGTTCAGTTTTCCATCGAGCACCCCATTGAGGCGAACGACAACAATATAAATGGCACACTGAATGTTTTGGAGGCCGCCAAACTGGCAAAAGTAAAACGGGTTATTTATTCATCGTCTTCCTCCATATACGGCGATCAGCCGAAATATCCCTATAAAGAAAATATGCCCCCGAACCTGATGTCGCCCTACGCCCTGCATAAATACGTGGGCGAGCTTTACTGCAAAATGTATTCGTTCCTCCACGAGTTGGAAACGGTTTGCCTAAGATACTTTAACGCCTATGGTCCGCGCGCATCTACGGAAGGCGCCTATGCTTTAGTTACGGCCGTTTTTTTAAAGCAGAAAAAAAACGGCGAACCCCTGACCGTTACCGGCAACGGAAAACAGTCGCGAGACTTCACTCATGTTTTCGACATCGTACGCGCCAATATATTGGCGGCGCGAAGTAAGAAAATCGGCAAAGCGGAAGTAATAAATATCGGTGGCGGAAATGACCAGCAAATTATAAAGGTTGCTAGATTATTTGACGGGCCAATCAAATTTATCCCCGCACGCATTGAACCTAAAAAAACATTGGCCGATATTCGTTTAGCTAAAAAGCTGTTGAACTGGGAACCAAAGGTTAAGTTTGACGACGGAATCAGGGAATTATTAAAAACGATATAAATCAGATGGTTTCAGTTGTTGTTTTGACTTATAATGGCGAAAAGACGATCGGGGATTGCCTGAATTCAGTTTTGAACCAGACTTATGATAATATTGAGGTCATAGTTGTTGATAACGCGTCATGGGACAGGACAAAAAAAATAGTTTCGCGATACGGGGAGAACGGATCTCCAAAAATTAAGACGGTTGAGAACTCAAAAAATACCGGTTTTGCGGGACACAATATTGGCATAGAGAACAGCGTGGGAGAATTCGTTTTATGCATGAATCAAGACGTTATTTTGGATAAAGAATTTATTTCCGAGGCAACGACGCTAGCTCAACAGGACGAAAAGATTGGAGCAATACAGGGAAAGTTGTTGAAGAAAAATCTGGAGGGAGGTAGTGAAAAAATAATCGACACAACTGGCCACTTGATTTTTAAAAGCCGGCGAATGGTTGACAGGGGACAGGGGGAGAGCGATAAAGGACAATATGACAAACCGGGAGAAGTTTTTGGCGTCAACGGCGCGGTAGCCTTTTTTAAAAAAGCCTGCTTGGAAGATGTGAGGCTGGAAATTTGCCGAGGAACGGCCTCGGCAACCCGCCAAGGTCGTTCCTCGGCTTGCGCAGAGTACTATGATAGAGATTTTTTCATGTATAAAGAAGATGTGGATTTGTCTTGGCGAATAAGGTTATACGGTTGGAAAATCATGTTTTGCCCGACGGCGGTTGCTTCTGTTGAGAGAACCTCAAGGCCAATCAATGAAACGAGCAGCGCCATACAAGAAGTAATAAAAACCCGAAGAAAACAAACACAATTTGTTAAAAATTTATCCTTTAAAAACCATCGGTTGGCAATAATTAAAAATGATTTGCCGTGGTTGTTCATAAAACACTTGCCATGGATTTTACTAAGAGAGGTTGGCGCTTGGTTATATGTTTTATTTTTTGAGCCGAAAACTTGGCCGGCAATCATGGGCTTGTTTCGACAAATGCCGCGGGTCCTGAGAAAGAGAAAAATCATAATGAAAAATAAGAAAGTGGGGACAAAAGAGATGGAGAAATGGTTTGTCTAGGGTTGCGGAATACGAAAAAATACGAATGTACGAAAACTGTTTCGTATATTCGTATAAAATTCGTATTTCGTAGTAATTATGGATTATCTCGAACAACAACACGATAACATTCCTTCCGGGAGACAGATTCTGATTGAAGAAGAACCCAAACGATCATGGTTGAGGCGTTTCTTTTTGTTAATTATTTTTGTGGTGATCATCGGCAGCGGCCTGACAGTTTTTGCGCTAAAAACAGGATTTACTTTTTCACAAATAAGCATTAACTCGATCCTTGGAGGCGGCAGACTACCGGTCGAGCAACCGATAAAAGAAAGAGATCCCAACCGAATTAACCTTCTGCTTCTGGGAATGCGGGGCGAAGGCGACCCAAACGGAGGGCTTCTGAGTGACAGTATAATATTAGTCAGTATCCAGAAAAGCACGGGGAAGATCGCTCTGATTTCTATTCCCAGAGATTTATATGTAACAATCCCCGGCACCGAACAAAAAGCGAAAATAAACGCCGCGCACGCATATGGCGAAGGAAAAAAGCCCGGCGGAGGAGGCATTATTTACAGCAAAGCGATAGTCTCGGAAGTAACCGGTCTTTATATTGACTACGCCGTTTCTGTCGACCACCAAGCATTCAAAGAAGCAGTCGACGCTATTGGAGGAATCGATATTTATTTAGACAAACCATTTATTGAAGACAAACAATTTACCAATGAACTTGTTCTAAACCTGCCCGCCGGCGAGAATCACCTGGATGGAGAAACCGCCCTTTTTTATGTTCGCTCCCGCTATACTACCTCTGACTTCGACAGAATGAAACGGCAGCAACGGGTTTTGGTGTCGGTAAAAAACAAAGTTTTATCAATGGGGGTTCTGGCCAACCCGGTTAGAGTTTTTAGCCTTTTGGATATCTTGGGCAGAAACGTGCGAACGGACATGGGCGCGAACGAAATTCAGCAAATGATCAGTTTCGCGGCAAAGGCAGACGCCAGTAGCATCAAAACAAGGATTTTCGACACAACGCCCGAAGGATTTCTTTACTCAACCTATGCCGATAACGGAGCGTATATTCTCTTGCCAAAGTCCGGTGATTATTCGGAAATTCAAAACGCTTGTAAGAATATTTTTAACTAAAATGGAACTCTCTGTTATTATAACCCACCATCGCGAGTTGAATCTGCTAAAAAAATGCCTCCCCCTGATCCGTGAGGAGATAAAAGGGATGGAATCTGAAATTATTGTTATTCTGAGCGAGTATCAGGAGGAAACGCTGAGCGCCCTGAAACAAGAATTTAACGATGTGATATTTCTGCCATTTGAAGAAAATCTCTATTTTGTACGTTCGATCAACCGAGGCATTGAACGAGCCAGCGGTAATTATATCTTGCTGATCAACGATGATGTCATGGTTTCTCCCGGCTCCATAAGACAACTGATTGACTTTTTAAAAACCAACGAAAAGGTGGGATTGGTCGGACCAAGAGTGCTATATCCCGATGGCAGCAGCCAGCCTTCTTGTTTTAGATTTTACACACCCCTGACTATTGTCTGCCGCCGAACCATCTTGGGGAAGATCGGTTTTTGCAAGAAAATTAATGATAATTTTTTATATAAAGACAAGGACATTTACCGGGAGAATGGTCTGACAGTTGACTGGTTAATGAATGGCTCTGGCGTATTGACGAGAAAGGAAGACCTGGAAAAAGTTGGACCGCTGGACGAACGGCTTAAGCATTATTTCAGCGATGTTGATTGGTGCAGAAGATTTTGGCAAAATGGTTTTAAAGTAGTATACTTTCCGAAGGCGGTCTTTCGTCATTACCACGGGAAAAAGAGTCGGGGCAGGGGACTATTAAGCCTTTTAACGAATCGGATGACTAGAATACATGTGGCGGATGGAATGAAATATTTTTGGAAGTGGGGATTTCGCAACACCGACTATCGATAAATTTTTTTTAAATCATTTATGAATAAAAAATATTTAGTGCCTATCCTTGTGGTTGCAATAATGGCTAGTTTTGCCGCCGGTCTTTATGTTGGAAAATCCGGCGAGTCGTCAGCTAAAAATATTAATTTGGCGACGAACCAGGAATTAGGCAAACCCCAGCCGGTTGATTTCTCGTTATTCTGGGATGTTTGGAACAAAGTTGAAAATGAATACGTCGACCAATCTAAGCTTGACGCGAAAAAAATGCTTTATGGAGCAATTTCCGGCATGCTGCGTTCCATAAATGATCCATATACTCTGTTTTTGCCTCCCGACGAAAGCAAAAAATTTCAGGATGATATGAGAGGTGATTTTGAAGGAATCGGCGCCGAAATCGGCCTTAGAAAGGATATTTTAACAATTATCGCCCCGATTGAAGGAACCCCGGCCCAAAAGGCCGGATTACAACCTCAAGACGTGGTTTTAAAAATTAACGATGCGGCGACAGACAACCTGAATCTCGACGAAGCCGTCAATTTAATCCGCGGCCCGAAAGGCACCGCGGTGCGCCTTTTGGTTATGCGCGACGGTTGGAATGGGCCAAAAGAAATTGAGATCGTGCGGGACAAAATTGCCGTTCCAGTGTTAAAATTAGAATTTAAAGATTCTGACATTGCTTATGTCCGCCTTTATCAATTCACCGAGAATTCCCCGGACGAGTTCAATAAAGCCGTCAAACAAGTCTTAAAATCTAACGCCAAAGGAGTTATTCTTGATCTTAGAAATAATCCGGGCGGCTACCTTGAAGCGGCGGTTAATATCGCTGGTTGGTTCTTAGAAAACGGCAATGTTGTGGCCATTGAAGACTTTGGCAACGGGCAAAGGGTTGAATATCGGAGTAGGGGAGACGGTGGCCTAGGCGACCGGCCAGTAATAATTCTGGTAAACCAGGGGTCGGCCTCAGCATCGGAAATTCTTGCTGGCGCCTTACGCGATGATCTAAAGTCAAGATTAGTCGGGCAAAAGACCTTCGGCAAGGGATCGGTGCAACAGTTAGACAATTTAGCAAACAGCGCCTCATTAAAAATTACCATCGCCAAGTGGCTGACTCCGTCCGGCCAGTCGATAATGAATGAGGGGTTGGAGCCGGATGTTACGGTGGATATAACCGAAGACGACATTACCAATAGCCGCGATCCGCAACTGGACAAAGCCTTGGAAATGCTGAAATGATGAACATGAGAGTAAGCCTTAAAATTAACAAACTAAAGTTGAAAGAATTAATTGATTGGTGTTACAATATACCCAACACATAAAAATTTAAAGTAAAACATTAAATACTATGACAAGTTATATAGTTATTAGCTCTTAATTGGAATCAGTTTTACACTAATTCTGG
>PFOG01000019.1:0-382 GCA_002792395.1 Candidatus Portnoybacteria bacterium CG_4_10_14_0_2_um_filter_44_20
CCGGAAAGTCCTCAACCGATCTTCATAAGTTGTTGTGGAAGATCGGCGGCGTCGGTGTGGATCGGATTGTACTGCCTGACTTGAACTTCAAGGTCCGGCGCGAGATGGTGGATGACGCCAAGGCCGTGATTTCGGCTGAACCCAAGGTCAACGAAAAGATTTTGGCCGAAGGTTTGGCCAAAAAGTACGGCATACCCGCTGTCCACGTTTTGGGGCACTACGGCATTGTGCGGCAGGCTGCCAAGGAATTGGCTGAGGAGCCCGATGCCATCGCCGCCGTGCGCAAACACCTGGAGTTGGGTGGCGAAGTCGTCTCCGATTTCAAGATGCTGGCAGATCGGATCCTGCGCGGGCCGGCTAAACCGGCAGTGACCAAGGGCGC
>PFOG01000019.1:757-9125 GCA_002792395.1 Candidatus Portnoybacteria bacterium CG_4_10_14_0_2_um_filter_44_20
GATGACGAAGGCCGGGGCGGCGGCAAACGCCGCTAATTAACCCTTAGGGGGGTCTCAACGACCCCCCTGTTTTTTATTCCGAAATTTTTACGAATACGTTTTTAATTTCAATATAGGATTTTTAATACAGAGAGAAAGGTTCTCCTCGGGAGAACCGTTCTCTATGCCTATGGGGTTGACGATAGAATTTATCGGATTATAATAGAATTAGCACTCGTTGATAGGGAGTGCTAATTATTAAGATGGAAACGCGTCAACAAGAAATTCTTAATCTGGTCATCAAAGAATATAGTGAAACAGCCGAGCCGGTGGGGTCGCAGATTTTGGTTGAAAAATATAAATTAGACATCAGTCCGGCGCCTGTCCGGATGGAGATGGTGGAATTGAGCGAAGGGGGGTATCTGAACCAGCCGTATACTTCAGCCGGTCGGGTGCCGACCGATAAGGCTTACAGATTTTTTGTTGATCAATTGCCCCCAGGACAATCTTTCAGGCAATGAGTTTAAAACATTACTGGAGGTGATAGAGGAATTAAATCAGGACGGCTTAGGCGTTCCAAGGTTAGTTCGGGACACGGCCAGAACGATTTCTTTCGTTTCAAGCGGCGTTGGTATTTGCGGGTCATTGGATGAAGACGATTTTTTCAGCGCCGGTTTACCTAATCTTTTAAGGGAGCCGGAATTCGCGCATCACAATGATTCTTTTAAATCGCTGGAAATTTTTGACCATTTGGATCGGGAAATCAAAAATATTTTTAACGAGATAGAAAAAGATGTGCAGGTGTTTATTGGCAGAGAAAGCGGGGATAAAAGATTTAATGATTTTAGCCTAGTTGTTTCCCGTTGCGAGAATAAACGCATTAAGAGGGGAGTTGTTGGAGTTTTGGGACCAAAGCGCATGGATTATGAAAAAAATATTCAATTAGTTAGTTACGCTAAAAAATTAATAAAAGAATTGTAAAAGAAAAAAATATGAGCGACGAAGAAAAAAACGAGCGGCAAAGTGTTTATGAAAATGAGCCAGAAGAAAATGAGCCCGAGCAGACGGATTTTGAATTGGACGAGACGGGGGGCGCAAATCAGATTCGCGACAAGATAAAAAAATTAAAAGAGAAGCTAATAAAGTGCGGCGGGGAGAAGCAGGAATATCTAACGGGTTGGCAGAGGGCGCAGGCGGATTTTATCAACTACCGGAAGCGGCAAGAAGAACAAATGGGAGAGTGGTTGAAGATGGCGGAGGTTGGGTTGGTCACAGAATTACTGCTCGTTTTGGATACTTTGGATGCTGTGAAAAATAATCTACACTCCATGCTCAATGTTCAAGTAGAGGAAGTTGATTCAATACGAAAACAGTTGATGGATATTTTAAGCAAGCGCGGGTTGGAAGAAATAAAAGCAGTCGGAGAAAAGTTTAGCCCGGAATTTCATGAGGCGATAGAGCAGGTGGAGGCTGGCGAAGAAGAGGGGGTTATAACAGAAGAGGCGCAAAAAGGATATTTATTGAATGGGAGGGTTATCAGGACAAGCAAGGTGAAGGTTGCTAAATAAAAGTAAATTATTTAAAATTCACCTAGTTCACCTAATTCACCTAGTTCACCTAATTCACCTAATAAAAGGCCCAATAACCAAATTCTTAAATATTTTATTCGGCATTAAATATTTTAATTTTTATTAGATGAATTACCGCCCTTCGGGTGGTCGCCCGTAGGGTGAGAAATTAGAAAATTATAATTTGTTTCGAAATTCGAGTTTCGAAATTCGAATTTATTAAAACTTATGTCTAAAATTATTGGTATTGATCTGGGAACATCTAATTCCGCGGCGGCGGTGGTTGAGGCCGGAAAACCGATTATTATTCCATCGGCCGAAGGAACCACGGTAGGCGGTAAGGCTTTTCCCTCATACGTGGCTTTTACCAAAGAGGGCGAGCTTTTGATTGGCGAGCCAGCCAGAAGGCAGGCCGTGACTAATCCGGAACGAACAATAACCGCCATTAAGCGGAAAATGGGCACTGATTATAAGGTAAAAATAAATGACCCTTCGACGGGTTCGACGGGCTCACCGCAAGCGGGCTCAGGGCAAGTTAAAGAATATACTCCTCAACAAATCTCCGCTTTTATTTTGCAAAAAATTAAGCGTGATGCCGAAGCGTATTTGGGCGACCGAATAGAAAAAGCCGTGATTACGGTGCCAGCCTATTTTAACGACGCGCAGCGCCAGGCAACTAAAGACGCCGGCGCTATCGCCGGTTTGGAGGTTATCAGAATCATTAATGAGCCGACGGCTGCCGCTTTGGCTTATGGTGTTGATAAAACCGGCAAAGAAGAGAAAATTCTGGTTTTTGATTTCGGCGGCGGAACACTTGATTGCACGATCATGGATTTTGGCGAAGGGGTTTTCGAAGTTTTGTCGACATCCGGCGATACGGAACTGGGCGGAACGGACATGGATGAGGTTTTGGTTAATTTTATTCTGGGCGAGTTCAAAAAAGACAGCGGTATTGATGTATCAAAAGACAAGATGGCCATGACCCGTTTAAAAGAAGCGGCGGAAAAAGCTAAAATTGAATTAAGCTCGACCCTGGAAACCGATATTAATTTGCCTTTTATAACTGCTGACGCAGCTGGTCCGAAGCATCTGATGACGAAAATTACGCGCGCGAAACTCGAAGAATTAGTCGGTCCGATAGTCGAAAAGTGCCGGGGTCCGTTGGAACAGGCGATCTCGGATGCCAAGCTGGCTCCCGGCGGCATAACCAAGATAATTTTAGTCGGCGGGCCGACTCGGATGCCGATCGTGCAGAAATTCGTGGAGGATTACATTGTCCAGAAGGCGGAGCGCGGCGTTGATCCGATGGAATGCGTGGCGATGGGGGCGGCAATTCAGGCGGCAGTTTTGTCGGGAGAAATGAAAGAAGTTTTATTGTTGGATGTTACGCCGTTAACTTTGGGTATTGAAACGATGGGTGGAGTTATGACTCCGTTGATCGAAAGAAATACGACAATCCCGGCTTCTAAAACTCAGATATTTTCCACTGCCTCAGACAGTCAGCCATCGGTTGAAATTCATGTGCTTCAGGGCGAGCGTCCGATGGCGCCGGATAACCGAACTCTGGGCCGGTTTATTCTGGACGGAATTCCACCGGCGCCGCGCGGCGTGCCTCAAGTCGAGGTTATCTTTGATATCGATGCCAACGGAATTTTGAAAGTAACCGCGAAAGATAAAGCGACCAGCCGAACTCAAAACATAACCATTAAAGATACTTCGGCTTTGTCGAAAGAAGATATTGAGCGGATGAGGCAAGAAGCCGAGGCGCATGCTGTTGACGACAGGAAAAAGAAAGAGCTGATTGAAATCCGTAATCAGGCTGATACTTTGATTTACAGCGCGGAGAAAAGTTTGAAAGATCTGGGGGATAAAGTCTCGGCTGATATCAAAAAGACGGTTGAGGAAAAAATTTCCGCGATTAAGAAAGTTAAAGATAGCGACGACCAGGCGGCAATCAAGAGCGCAATGGACGATTTGTCTTCAGAGATCCAGAAAATTGGAGCTCAGATGTATCAGCAGACGCAGGAGAACAAAAAAGAAGTAACTGACGAGCCGGAAGTCGAGAGTGGTGATAGTGGCAAAAAAGATGACAAAGGGCCGATTGAGGGAGAAGTTGAGGAAAAGTAGTATTTAGTATAGAGTTAAAGTATCAAGTGGTAAGTGTCGACTGGGCGAGGACGATGTAAATTGTTTTTCGCTTAATACGTTATACTTAATACTTGATACTTTTTATTTATGGCAAAAGAATATTACGAAATTTTGGGCGTGGCGCGCGACGCCTCGGACGACGAAATCAAAAAAGCGTATCGCCGCTTAGCACAGCAGTATCATCCGGACAAAGAAGGGGGCAACGCGGAAAAATTTAAAGAGATTAACGAGGCTTATCAGGTTTTGTCCGATAAACAAAAGCGCGCTCAATACGACCAGTTCGGAACGACTTTTGAGCAGGCGCAGGCCCGCGGGGGTTTTGGTGGTTTTAGCGACTTCCGCGATTTCAACGGCTTTACCGATAACC
The DNA here is from genome assembly GCA_002792395.1 of Candidatus Portnoybacteria bacterium CG_4_10_14_0_2_um_filter_44_20. GTDB lineage: Bacteria > Patescibacteriota > Minisyncoccia > Portnoybacterales. The sequence goes on from PFOG01000019.1 coordinate 4,820, forward strand.
ACGACGGCGGTTTCGGCGATCTTGGAGATATCTTTTCTGATTTGTTTGGCGGGCGCGCGCAACGCGCCTCAAGCCACGCTCAGCGTGGCGCTGATATCAGTATCGGCGTGGAAATTTCTTTGGAAGAGGCGGCCACCGGCATTGATAAAGAATTGGAAATTTATAAATCTGTTACTTGTTCCAAATGCGAGGGGCAGGGCGGGGAGCCGGGGAGTAAGACCGAAGAATGTTCTGCTTGTCATGGAACCGGGAGCGTGACCAAAATCAGACGGGCCGGATTTCTCAGTTTTTCCCAGGCTGGAACTTGTTCTTCTTGCCGGGGTTTGGGCAAAAAACCGAGCCAGCCCTGTTCGCGTTGCGGCGGCGACGGAGTCATTAAAGAAAGACAGAAGATTCGGGTGAAAATTCCGGCCGGCATCGAAAACGAACAGATCATTAAATTATCCGGCTATGGCGAAGCCGCGCCTTTCGGCAATCGCGCTGGCGATCTATATGTCAATGTTCATATCAAGCCTCATCAATATTTTAAACGTCGGGGCGATGACTTGTATTATGATTTAGTTATCCACTTCACTCAGGCGGCTCTAGGAGATAAAATAAAAGTGCCGACCATTGAGAAAGAAGTAATTTTGAAAATTCCGGCCGGCATAGACTCCGGACAGTTTATCCGTTTGCGGGGTCGCGGCCTGCCGCGTTTCGGCGGTCGCGGGAGGGGAGACATGATAGTTCGGGTCCAGATTAAAACCCCGAAAAAACTTTCAAAAAAAGCGAGGGGATTACTGGAGGAGCTAAAAAACGAGCTCTGAAAAAATTAATTTAATCAATCTATTTAATTGTGAGCGGGACGCTCACGCAAGCTACGCTTAATAGGAACTTTTCTAAAGTGTTGTCCACATCTAATCAATTAACCGCCTCCATGGGTTCCGTTACTTTTTCCTGGGACCTGCTTATTCTCCTTATTTGTATTAGCGCGATTTTTTCGTACGGTTTGACTTCGGGGCGAGGCCGGATGGTGTCGCTTATTTTAAGTACTTATTTTTCTCTGGTTTTGATTAGTTTCTTTCCCTGGGCGGCGGCAAGTAGCTGGCTTGGCAATAAAGGATTACTATCGCCAAGCTTTAAAGCGTTTTTATTTTTAGCCATTGCGGTGGCAATTTCTTTTTTAATGCCGCGTTCTTTTTTGGGATCGGGCCTCGGAGGAAAAAGGGTGGGGCGAGGATCCTGGTTTTATATGATTCTTTTTAGTCTTTGCGAAGCAGGAATTTTGGTCGCCGTTGTTCTGTCGTTTTTGCCCCAGAAAATAATGGCAGATCTAAATCCGTTGATCGGGCAATTTTTCGTCGGTGCGGTACCGCAATTTTTCTGGATTTTACTGCCCATGTTAGTTTTGGTTTTATTGAAACCGGGGCGGACAGAATTGTAGATTTAAAAAAGGTCGAATTTGCCGGATTTTTTGGAAGGAAAATATATGTATTCACAAAAAAGAGAAAGTTTACCAGATGGCCAATCGGGCGGTTCAGCGGCTGAAAAATATCCGAATTCTGCCGATGAGCTCAGGACGGAGCTTTTATCTTTAACGGCTATTATTAAGTCTCGGGACAAAAGCGGCGGAGACGCAAATAGCTCTGGGTTTATTGATAGGCGCATTGTCAGCTCTTAGAAGAAACTCTCAATTTGTTTGATTCGAGTAATTTATACGCGCAAGCCAGCATTGTTCATAATTGGAAAGAGGGCCTTCAGATGTTTAGAACTTTGGCCGAGGCGGCGGAAGGGCAAAAAGCGGAGAAGAAAGGAAGAAGAGATTCTTAATATTTTCGATGCGCAACAGTTTATATTAAGAGGCGCCAGTCAGGCGTCTCTTTTGTAACGTAAAATTCGTAGCCAATCATTCTTTATTATTTTGGTTGGAGGTGATTCAGCTCTTCTAAGAACTGATTGGTTTCTTGGGCGGCTTCAGGGTGGGTAGTCAGAAGTTTGCTGGCTATTTCTCTGGCTTTGTCTATTTGCCCCATTTCTTTGTAAAGGGCGGCTAGATTAATGGCGGTATTCAAGTCATCCGGCTTTTGATTCAATAGCGCATTATAGAATTGGGCGGCACGCTCATAATCTTTTGTTCTAGTGTAGAGCTGAGCCAGGAGCAGTATGCTGCTTTGATTTGTTCCGTAGCTGTAATTCATAGACAGCGCTTTCTCGGTATTTGTCTTGGCCAACTCCATGTTGCCGGCGTAAAAATAAGAGACGCCCAGATACCAGAAGGCCGGTGAGAGCTGAGGCGCCAGACGGGTAATTTGTTGGCCGGCCTCAATAGCTCGTTGGTAGTCGCCAGCGATGAGGCGGTTGATAATCAGTTTGTAGTAGGCTTGCGGAAGATTAGGATACAAGGCAACTAGTTTTTCCGCCATATTCTCACTCTTATCGAGGTATGATTTATCCTGTTGGGCCAGGTAATTATAAACATCGTCTATGTAGAGATAATACTCGACAAATAGAGGCATTTCCTGGATTCCCTGTTCCAGCTGGTTGGCGGTGAATTTAAGGCCGTCTATTTTTGTCTGAGAAGAGTATTGGGTTGAATCGACTGTTCCCAAAATGACTTGGGTCAGTGTTTTTCGCGTTTCCGGGTTGGTGAGGGTGTGATAATTTATTGATTTTTCGAAAGTATCCATGGCCAGCTTAAAGGTTTGGTCGGTCGCGTTCTGGGCGCCTAAAATTTGTTGGGCTTTTATTGAGTTTTGCGAAGCCAGAAGCGGTTTAACGTTCCCAGTCCAGAGGAAGATAATAATTACTAAAATTAAGGGCCAGACTAAATATTTTAGCGCTTGTCCGCCTTTTACTTCAGCTGGTCTTTGGTTGGGTTTTATCGCCTGCCCGCCGAGGGCAAAATTTATCAGGCCGAGCGACAAGAAAAACATCAGATATGAGATCGGCATGTCAAAAAGAAGCAGGTTTTGAATGAAATAAGCGCCAAGAAGAGCAATTAAAATTAAGGCCAAGGCGGGCGAGTCTTTGATCTTCCACCAAAGGAGGAGGGCGGCGGCAACGAAAATCGAAAGATAGGCGAGTAGTCCGAGAATTCCATTCATGACCAAAACATCCACTAGCCGGTTGTGGGCCCGGTCGAAAGTTTCTCCACTGTAGTAGAAGAAGACGGGGTCAAGGTGCTTGTTGAAGGCAACGTAATAATTTTCCGGCCCCCAGCCTAAAAGTGGTTTTTCCAGGAAAGCATCAAGGCCGATTTTCCACGAAACTAATCGAATTTTTCCGGTACCGACCTCAAACGAAAGATCGGTAAGGCGATATAGCAAAGGCTCGGTTTTTACAAAATTTGTGTTACGGGCCAGGAATAAGGCGCCACCGGCCAAAACGAGCAAAAGAAGAAAGGCAAGAATAAATTTTTTAACGCGATTCCTTGGACCGAAAAGCAGAATTCCAACCGAAAAAATGACAGCCCCCGCGATTAAGCCGAAGATGGCGCCACGGGTATAGGAGAGGAATAGGATAATTGTTTCAAAAATTATGAGGCCGGAATACCAGCTTCGGGCGCCGGTATTTTTTGTCTGAAGAAGGAGGAAGGCGGAAAAAAAGATATTAAAAAGCAAATAGGTGGCCAGAAAAGCAGCATTGCCAAGCGGTCCGGTTACCCGGTTTCCGTAGGGCGTATAAAAAAGTCCGAATTTTTGGCCGAGAGCGTATAGACTGACGATAAAGCTGATGATAATGGAGGCGTTGAGGACATAGAGCCAAGACTGTTTACCCTTGAAAGTCGCGCTGACAAGAAAAAAGAGGGCAAAGAAGTGGAACAAATTGAACAAGCCGTCCATTCTTTCTTGTTTGGACCAAAAGCTATAATGTTGATCAACGCCGAAAATGGTGCTGAGAACGAGAACCAGAAAAAACGTGATTAAGGTCCAGGCGAGCAAGTTGAGGCGCGGCAGGTATTCAAACTGGCCGGTGCGTTGGCGGTTAGTGTACAAAAGGTATAGATAACAAATAAGAGCCAATTCGATCAATATCTGGAAAGCGATCGCCTTGCCAAAGACATACGGGAAAAGCGTTGAAGAGCTGATAAGCAGTGGCGTAAACATCGCCAGAATGATCAGCCATTTGATGGCGCCTGATAAAAAATTTTCGGTGTCAATTTTGTTCATTGGTGGCTTAGATTTGTTTTCAATCCGCGCAAAACCACGATTTTAGTCGTGGGCGGAGCGGAGTGAAAAGAACTTGTTCATATTTGAGCCCGCAGGCGAAAAGAACTTGTTCATATTTGAGCCCGCAGGCGAAAAGAACTTGTTCATATTTGAGCCCG
>PFOG01000106.1 GCA_002792395.1 Candidatus Portnoybacteria bacterium CG_4_10_14_0_2_um_filter_44_20
AATGTTGGAATGTTGTTTGCGATGTGATATAATGATTTTGTATGGCGAAAACGACAAAAACAGGCAAACAGCTGGAGCGGTACTTTAAGGGCGTGGCCAATCACTGGCGGATTGACGTCCTTTTTTTGTTGAGCGAAAAAGACAATCTGTCTTTGGACGCCATCGCGAAAGAGCTGGATTGCAATTTCAAAACGATTTCCGAACATACCAAAAAGCTTGTTAATGCTGGTCTCCTGAATAAAACATACCGGGGCAGGGAGGTCTCTCACTCACTCTCGCCCTACGGTCGCAGATTCATCACGTTTATAATGACATTCTAATATTCTGCAGAATGTTGGAATGTCATTGCTGGTGTTCGGCGGTGGAATCGCAATCGCTTGCCCTTTTTGCTCCAGCGGCGTAAAACGCGTAAAAATTGCTCAAAAATAGTAAATTTTTGAAAAAAGTTTAGAAGACTTAAGCGGGGAACACGAGAAAAAATATTATCGGGAGAAATCCGAAAAAATGTTTTGAACTGGAAGGAAATCGAAGAACTGGACGCCAAATTGGCACATCTCGCATAATATTTAGCATTTTTTGCATAGTTTGTCATATTTTTGCATAGTTTTGAGTGGTACTTGCATAGTTTTACAAATTATGATAAACTGCTGGTATGGAAGAAAAACTATTAACTATCACCGAGGCCGCCGAAATTTTAGGCGTTTCGGTCGACACATTGCGCCGCTGGGACAAAAGCGGTAAGTTGGTCGCGATCAGAAAAGAAGGGGGCACCCATCGATATTATCGCCAGAGCGATTTGGAAATATTCGCCAGCGATTTGGTAAAATTAGCCCATGATTGGATTAACGATGGCATGGAATTACCTGTCACCTTTTATTGCTCCAACAGTTCTATTTTCCAAGCGCGGCTCGCCAAGATGCAGGATGCATTAATGCGGTCCGGCACTTTTGATTTTATATTGCCGCTCATTGTTGCCGTCGCCGGTGAAATCGGCAATAATTCTTTTGACCACAACCTTGGGAGGTGGCCGGATATCCCGGGTATATTTTTCGGATATGACATCGGTAAGCGCCGGGTTGTGCTGGCTGATCGCGGGCTTGGCGTTCTGGCGACGCTAAAACGAGTTCGGCCGGAATTAAAAAATCATTTGGAAGCTTTGCGCGTCGCGTTTACCGAAATTGTTTCCGGCCGCGCGCCCGAAGCGCGGGGCAATGGGTTGAAATTTGTCCGGCAGGTGGTCGCGGAGAATCCTATCAGCTTGTTTTTCCGGAGCGGAGACGCTGAGCTACGTTTGAAAAAAGATAACGATCAATTATTCATTACAAGGTCGCATATCAACACCCATGGTTGTTTCGCGGTAATCGAGTTTTAAAATATAATTATAATCCATTAATTTTATGCGCATTGAATTAAAAAAATTTGGCACAACATTAATTTCGCGGCAGGCGGGCAAAGAGGCCTTGGCGGCATTCCAGTCCAGTTTGGCCGAACTCAAACCGGACGAAAATCTCGAAGTCGATTTTGGCGGCGCCATTACTTTTTCTCCGTCCTGGGGCGACGAATTTTTAACTCCTTTGTTAAACCAGCTTGGCGATCGCCTCATATTATTGCCGACTGACAATCCGTCGGTGAGAATTACCGTGGAGCTGCTCGAAAGAACGCAGGATAAAAAATTCAGGCGTGCTTAACCGCGGGAAACGTATAAAACCCGCATTGGCTAAAAAATTCAACGGCTCAACGGGATTTCCCGGTGAGCCGTTAGCGAAAAACGCTCCCAATGCCCCCTTGTTGGCTTACGGCAGGCAGTTGTTGGACCCGATTGGGACGTTGAACGGATGCTTTTAAAATCATGATAATAATCTTAAGCGTCGCCATATTTTTGCTTGGCTATGTTGCCATATCCCAGGAGCATTTTTTGAAAATAAGCAAGACTTCCATTGCTTTGCTTATTGCTGTGGTTTTGTGGTTATTGGTTGTTTTTGGGCGGTTGGGAAACGTAGGATTTGCCCTCACTGAATCTGCCGGAGAAATTTTTGGGTTGGTCATTTTCCTCCTTTCGGCCATGACGCTGGTGGAAATTCTGACTCATTACGGATTATTCGATTATTTATACACAAAGCTTCTCAAGCTGAACTTGGGTGATAAAGCCCAGTTCTTTATCATTACCTTTCTTGCCTTCATCTTTTCAGCCTTTTTGGATAACCTGACGACAACCATCGTTTTCTTGCAAATCGCCAGTAGATTTTTTAGCGGGAAAAATCTTCTTAGATCTGCTTCGGCAATTGTGATCGCCGCTAATGCCGGGGGCGCGTTCTCTCCCATTGGCGACGTGACGACAACCATGCTTTGGCTGGCAAATAAGTTTACGGCTCAAACTATTTTTACCCAGGCATTTCTTCCGTCGCTCACAGTTTTTTTCGCCAGCACTTTATTGATAGGCAGATCAATCGTTTCTGATACCAAAGACAGAGCAGAATACGCAAAACCATTGGGAAAAATTGAATGGTTTGTTATAAGCCTATGCCTTTTGTCTTTTTTTCTGCCCCTGTTTATGACCTTCGCGCACTTGCCTCCGTATTTCGGTTTGTTGCTGGGACTCGGTGTTGTTTGGCTGGTAGTTGATCTGGCCAGGCTTCGGAGGCCGGACAGCACCAGTTTATCAACATCCATCGAGAGGTTTTTCCAGAAAACGGACATTGCCAGTTTATACTTTTTTATCGGCATTCTTCTTGCCATAGGAGCGCTTCGGCATTTGGGAGTTTTAGAGATGATTTCTCATTGGGTGTTTACCGCAGTTCCATCTGTAACAAGAATCATTTGGGGAAATATAGCTATCGGCGGGTTGTCTGCTGTCTTTGACAACATCCCCCTTACTGCGGCGGCAATCGACATAGTAAAAACTATCGATCCCAGCCTTTGGGTTCTTTTGGCGCTGACGGTTGGAGTCGGCGGCTCTCTTCTTCTTATCGGTTCCGCTCCCGGAATTATTGCGATGAAAATAGTCAAAGAGCTGACATTTGGCGCGTACTTAAAAATTGCCTCACTGCCCGCCTTGATGGCGTTCATACTTGGAATATTTGTTTGGTTTTTGCAGTATCATTATTTGGGGTAGGATTAGGTAATTAATAATAATGAGATGACCGTTTTATAGTGTCTCATTTGCCGGTTTAAGACTTGACCGAGACGGGTCAGCCGGGGCTGGTAAAAGCGGCTGGGAACCCTGTCGAATACGGACATCTTGACAGAAAACAACTTTTTTTATATAGTTAAAATGTTCTTTATAAAGAAATCTGGTCGAGTTTCTAATTTAAGAGTAGCCATAAAATAATCATATGAACGGAGTTATTAAAACTCTTACAGAGAAGGGGTTTGGATTCATTACTCGTGAAGGCGAGGCAAAAGATCTTTTTTTTCACTCTAAAGAGTTGAAAGGCGTGACTTTTGAAGAGTTGAAGGTTGGCGATGCCGTTACTTTCGAAGTCGCAGATAGCGAAAAAGGGCCGAATGCTATCAATGTGTCTCGCGTCTAAAGGCTAATTTATAAATTTACAAAAATGCCGCGCGTTTCGCGAGGCGTTTTTGGTCCGACCTAAAAATAGCGAACTAACCAGGTTTCTGTTAAAATATACCCCTGGGGATATTTAAACTCTCTGCCAACCGGCGGATCGTTAAAATCCAATTATTGAAATAATGGAAAAAACCCAAGAAAAATTTGACGTAGCAGTTATTGGCGGAGGACCGGCCGGGATGATGGCGGCGGGCAGAGCGGCGGAACTTGGCGCCCGGGTTGTTTTGATCGAAAAAAACCAGAATCTCGGGAAAAAGCTTTTAATTACAGGGAGCGGCCGCTGTAATATTTCCCAAGCCGAATTTAACGACAAAAAATTCGTTGAAAAATTAGGAAAAAAGGGGCAATTTCTTTTATCGGCGCTTTCTGTCTTTGGTCCGGCCGAAGCCGTAAAATTTTTCGAAGAAAAAGGCCTGAAAACAAAGGTGGAAAGGGGCGGGCGGATTTTTCCCGTTTCGGATAAATCGGGGGATGTCCTTAATGTTCTATTGAAATATCTGAGTAAAAATAAGGTTAAATTATTGCCGGGCCAGGAAGTTATTGGTTTTAATGTTGGAGAAGGAATGATTAAGAGCGTGAAATTAAAAAAGGGAGAAATTTCCGCGCGAGCGTTTATTCTGTGCACCGGCGGTAAATCTTATCCCGGAACCGGCTCAACCGGCGCGGGATATGAATGGGCGCGTGAAATGGGGCATAAGATCATAAGTCCAATGCCGGCCTTGGTGCCGATAGAAGTCAGGGAAAATTGGGTGAGGGGTCTTCAGGGTTTGAGCCTAAAAAATGTCAGCGTTACGCTTTTCCAAAATGATAAAAAACAGGATTCGAGATTTGGGGAGATGCTGTTTACCCACTTTGGCTTAAGCGGGCCGATAATCCTTGACTTGAGCAAGAAAATAGGAGAGTTGCTGGCGGCTGGAGAAGTAATTTTAAAAATTGACCTTAAGCCGGCCCTCGATGTTTTAATGCTGGACAAAAGGCTGCAAAGAGATTTCAAAAGAAATAAGTATTTTAAAAATTATCTGCCCGAACTTCTTCCGCGTAAATTAGGCGATTTGGCCGCGAGGTTCGCCAAAATAGATCTTGATAAAAAAGTGAATTCTATAAACAAAGAAGAGCGCAAAAGACTTATTGATGTGGTGAAAGGTTTAAAATTGACCGCTAAGGGTTTGATTGGCTTTAGCCAGGCGATAGTAACAAGCGGGGGAGTGGAGTTGAAAGAGATCGATTCCAAAACGATGCGGTCTAAAATAATTGGAAATCTGTTTTTCGCGGGAGAGATTATTGATTTGGACGGCCCGACCGGCGGCTACAATCTTCAGATTTGCTGGAGCACCGGGTATGCCGCGGGAGAAGGCGCAGGCAGATCAGTTTAGCTTTTGTGTTCAGGGCGTATTCGTTGAATAAATTTATCGTATAAATATGCTTATCGATGATGTAAAAATAAAAGTGAAGGCTGGCCGGGGCGGTAACGGCGCGGTGGCATTTAGTAATGTAAAGATGAATCTCGGTCCGACCGGCGCAGACGGCGGCAAGGGCGGAAGCGTTTATCTTGAAGGCGTACCCGACTTGGGCGCGCTTATTCAATTTCGCCATAAAAAAGAAGTGGCGGCAGAAGATGGAAAACGAGGGAAGACTAAGCTTAATGATGGGGCGGATGGCGGCGATTTGATCCTAAAGGTGCCAATTGGCACGGTGGCGCATAATTTGTCGACCGGCAAAGATATTGAGATTATTTCCGTTGGACAGCGTTTTTTGGTAGCCAAGGGCGGACGAGGCGGAAAGGGTAATTTTAAATTCCGTTCGTCGATTAACACCAGCCCGATCGAGTTTCAGGAAGGCATGCTGGGTGAAGAATGTGAATTAAGGCTGGAGCTCAAATTGATCGCCGATATTGGTTTTATCGGGTTGCCGAATGTTGGCAAATCGAGCCTGCTGAACCGGCTGACTAATGCGAAAAGCAAAGTGGCTAATTATCCTTTTACCACCCTTGATCCGAGTCTCGGCGTTTATTATGAACTGATTTTGGCCGATATCCCCGGGCTAATTGAGGGGGCGTCGGACGGTAAGGGGCTTGGCGTTAAATTTTTGCGCCACATTGAACGCACAAAAATACTTTTCCATCTTATTTCTGCGGAATCGCCCGACCCGGTAAAAGATTATCAAATTATCCGAAACGAACTTGGCGCGTATAATAAGCAAAGCTTGAGTGAGCATCCTGCTCACTATAAAAAATTACTGGACAAGCCGGAGTATCTTTTTTTAAGCAAAGCTGACCTGCCGAACAAAAATGAAATTGATAAAAAACTCGATAAATTAAAGGCAATAGGCGGGGACGCGATTCCGGTTTCTATCATTAATGACGAAAGCATCGGTCGTGTTGAAAAAGTATTGCGCGAAGTTATCAAGCAGAAATTTCAATAACCCCCGTTTTATTGATAGAGCCTTTGAAATATTGTTTTTGGCCTTGTGTAGCTATAAGAGAAGAAAGGACGAGCGGTTTTTTGGCTGAAGTAAAATTTTTTTAGCATTTTGTTTTGTTAGTGTCTTTCCATTTTGTTTTGACAGAATGGTACTGATATGTTATTTTCTCACCAGGTGTTTGATTTGTAACTTTGACAACTTTGAGTAAAGGAGAATTGGGGCGATGAATGAGACTTATCATAAGATTGTTGACGAGTGTTACCCCGAGCTTGCGAAAAAGAAAGCTTCTTATATGGTATCTGCTCTCATCGACGGTCTTTTTTTCGAATGGCTGAGCGATGAAAAAAATCATGAATCTGTCGGCATCACCTTTTTTTGCAAGGAAGATGTTTATTTATCTCCGGAAGAGGCGGCAGCCGCGAGAGTGTCTACGGCTGATTTGAAAAGCAGGCGTCTTAATATAGTCGTCGAGGGAAAAGCCGTCGGTATTCTGTTTTGCTTTGTCTTTAATCCGTTTCAGGGCGCGTCAAACATTTGTTTTTTGAGGGCAGAAGGATATATTGGCAGTAACGCCGTTGCCGATGCGCTAATTGGTAAATTTAAGGATTTCTTAAAGGAAAAAGTTCCTTACGCTGAACTGTGTGCCAGGCTGATGAAGCTGGTGACCCAGGGGGTCTAATCATCCTTAAGGGGGTGCGGAAGATGAGATGGTATTTAGAATGCACGGTGAAAGTTACGAAAGAGAGGCGCGGACCTTATTGTGGAATTTATGAGACTAATAAGCCATATACTACTTGTTTCGGTCTGAACACTTCTTCGTATGAGGACCGTGAGCAAGCCAAAAAAGAGGCCGAAGAAAGATATCTAAAGGAAAAAAGAGGTGATTCGCGGCTGTGTTCTCCGAAGCTGGTTTGGCGCGAACATCTCGACGAAGAAAAAAAGCTAGTTCCGCAAAGATAAATTTTGAACATTAGCTCCGTTTTTCGGAGCTTTTTATTTTTCGGTCATATTTAAGCGCGCCAAACACAAAAGCCCCCGAAGGGGCTTTTGTGTTTTCTTAGCAGCAATGGTTTACCAATTACTTCTGCCGCCACCGCCGAAGCCTCTGCCACGATCGAAATCTCGGCGAGGAGGTTTGTCGGTCATCGGGCGGGCTTCATTGACAGTTAATGTTCGGCCATCCAATTCTTTGCCATTGAGAGCTTCAATAGCTTTCTGGGCGTCTTCGGCGGTGGACATTTCCACAAAACCGAAACCCTTTGAGCGGCCTGACATTTTGTCAAGAATAATTGTCGCGGTATCTACGGCGCCAACCTGAGCGAAAGCATCTTTCAATGTTTCCTCAGTGGTCGTATAAGATAAACCGCCAACATATAGTTTCTTAGCCATTATTTTGCGTTTTTTGTTTATTTTACAAACAAAAAAGCGAATTAGTTTAGTGTAAGGCGACCTTCCTCTTAGTTTTTGACCTCACCTTACAAAGTAAATTCGCTTGGAGAGAAAACCTAATGAGAAAACTTACATTGTTAGTATATGCTAATTCTATAGAAAAGTCAAGTGTTTTATGTGTTGACAGGATAAATTAAAAATGTCATTCTATTTCCAGCACCGTAAAAATTGAAGAATTGCGCGTAAATGGAAGGGGATAACAGAATGTATTATCTGACAAAAGGCAATCGGGAAATGGGCCCGGAGGTGTATCTTTTTAATCTGCCGATTATTTTAACCTGCCGTCCTACTTTGTGGCGCGAAAAGAATTGCTACGGTAAAAAGGGAAATTATAGGCGTTTCAAAGGAAGCATAGAAAGGGCGCTTAATAAAAGATACGAACTTTCTCTTTCCGATGAATTTGTTGAAATAATAACCAACGAAATTTTCCGGCGAAAAATTTCCCTTGTCCGTGTTCATGTTACCGGAGATTTTTATAGCGAAGAGTATGTTAGAAAATGGATTCAGATAGCCGCGAATTGTCCACAAACGCGTTTTAGGACAACGACAAAAAGAAGAGATTTAAAAGATACCATCTTGGAGCTTCATTCGTTATCAAATTTAATATTAGGGAAAGCCTGGATCCTTCGCGGTCTGAGCCGGAGATGGGACTCCCGATAGCGGCGATAGAAACTCTTGAAGTTGCCGCCGGATTTTCTCCGATGCGTGCGTGATTGCCGCGAATGCGGCTATGTCTGTTGGCATCAGAAAAATTCAAGCTATTGTTTCCCGGAAATTTAGACGCTCCTTTTTTAATTTAAGCCTCGTCGTGACGGGGCTTTTGTTTTGTTCGTTGATAGTTGGGACAGGATTGAAGAAGCGCGGTTTTTGAGATAAACTGAAGATAAGTTAATGGTTTAAAATTACCGATAAAACCCGTCAAGAGCTCCTAATTTAACTGATTATTGATAACTGAATTTTAATGTTTGTTCTTTTAAGGAATTATCAAATACGC
>PFOG01000086.1 GCA_002792395.1 Candidatus Portnoybacteria bacterium CG_4_10_14_0_2_um_filter_44_20
CAAGGTTCACCTTCTCGTGGGAACGCAAAGGTAGGAGGGCAAGCTACGCTTAATTAACGAGGTGAAAGATGCCAGAAAATCCCGTAGTCAAAAACTACGCTTACTGTTTGATTCACGCGCCTGATTTAGTGCGTTACGGCTCCAAGCCGCGGCGAGAAATCGCGAAAAATCCGGAAGTGGAAAATCTTATCTGGACCCATCTGAGAACTTGCTACGAAGCGGTGAGCTATCCGCCTAACCAAGTTTTCATTGGTAATCAGGCGCCGGAAGATCTGAATAATCTTTCTTTGCCGTGGTATAAGCTTCCTTTACGGAATCCGCTTTTGCCCCATGGATTGTTTGGCGAAATTATGGAGGAGGAAGTGTTTTATCTTCTTCTTAAGCTAGCTGACATATTGAATCCGCCGCTTTTCGAGATTGCGGAGGAGGCGGCTGCGGAGATAATAAAGACGGCCAAGCTCTTAAAGCCGTATCACCCGTTTTTAAAAGATGTCGATGATGCCGTCTTTGACAGAATAAAATCAACGCCGGCAGCTGAAATCGTTCAGAAGATAAATGATGGTCTTGCCTTGCCAATGTATCTGAGTGGAGAAATCGTCGGTTGCTTCAATCGTGACAATCGAGCCGAAGGCCGCGAAGACGAGAATCTGGCCGCGCATCATTTGCTGGAAAACCTATGCACTAAAGCCTCGGGCGCGCTGGCCATAAAATGGTTATTGCATCGCGAGGGTATCGGGCCGGAAAAAATAGATTTTATCATCAGTTGTGGCGAAGAGGCTTGTGGTGATCGTTACCAGCGTGGTGGCGGAGGAATGGCAAAAGCGATAGGGGAGATGGCTGGATGTTTTAATGCTTCCGGGTTCGATCTCAAAAACTTTTGCGCTGCTCCTGCCTCCGCCGTTATTACGGCGGCCAGCCTTGTCGCTTCGGGAATCTACGAAAACGTGGTGGTTGTCGGCGGCGGCTCGCTTTCGAAACTTGGCATGAAATTCGAAGGGTTCCTTAAAGATAATACGCCGATCCTGGATGATTGTCTGGCCTCAATGGCATTTCTGATCTCCAGAAATGATTACGTCAGCCCGGTTATCCGACTTGACGCCATCGGCAAAATGCCGATTTCCGCCGGAACGTCAGACGAAAAAGTTTATCAACATATCTTGATTGAACCACTGGAAAAAATCGGCCTGAAAATAACCGATATTGATAAATTCGCGCCAGAACTGCAGAATCCGGAAATCATGATTCATGCCGGCGCCGGCGATGTGGCCCAAAAAAATTATCTTAAAATTGCCGGTATGGCGGCGCAGAGCGGCGCGATCGAAAGGAAACCCGAAGTCGCGAAAGCGTTTATGGAAAAAGTTGGTATGCCCGGCTTTGCTCCGACTCAAGGTCATATTCCCTCGGCTGTTCCGTACCTCGGACACGCAGTCGAGGCGATAAAGGCCGGAAAAATAAAGCGAGCAATGTTTTTAGCTAAAGCCAGTCTTTTCTTGAGCCGGTGTACCACGCTTTATGATGGCGTATCGTTTATTCTTGAGCGCAATCCGAAAGCCGGGAAGAAAACAGTTAACGTTGGCCCATAGCTTAAAGCGCTTGAAGAACA
>PFOG01000208.1 GCA_002792395.1 Candidatus Portnoybacteria bacterium CG_4_10_14_0_2_um_filter_44_20
CCCAACGAAAGGGGAGTTTTTGGTTTGTTGCAGAAGACTTGTGGAAAACTAAATTTGACAGCCGTGGGGGGGGGGTATGATACGCGTATAGGTATTGTTGCGGTTTTTAAAACATATGAAAAAAATCTTATCTAAAATTTTCGTTAAAACGTTTTTACCTGTTGTCTCCGCCGTTGTTTTGTTTGCCGGAATTGCCTACGCGGTCTGGACCGAGCCGACAGCCGCTCCGCCAAACAACAATGTGGAGGCACCGATAAATGTTGGGCCGACAACGCAAACAAAAGAGGGCGGTGATATTTGTGTAAATGTTGGCGGCAATACCAAATGTTTAAGTAATTTAGCCGAAGCTGGACCACCTATCGTGCTTGCCGCTGAAAGCTGGCAAGGCTGGACTGGCGATAATGCTTGCGCATCTGTCGGCAAGACCTGTGATAAAGTTATTTCTTATAATTATATTTTCGTGGATGCCGCGTGTTCATCCGCGACTCATTGTGTGCATGTTTGCGCCGCTTGGTATAATCAGTCTTTACCCGGTGTCGTAAATGGAGAGGATCATGACAACATTCACGATTGCAGTGCTTTTTTAGGATGGCATACAACCTACCTTCATGCGGGTATTTTGCGATGTGCGGGTTATTTTAGCGCTATTTGTAAATAACTTTGAATAATATGAATAATTTCGAAAAAATTTTAGTCGCGGTTATTATTCTGATTATCCTCGTTGCAGGTTTTGTATTGTATTCCCAGCAAAAATCCATAAATAGAATGGAAAATTATATTCAACAACAACAGGGGGCTTTGGGGGTTAATCAAACAGCCAATGGACCGAACACAGTTAAACAACAAACTGTTGTTGAACAGGAGGATCAAGGTCGGGCAGCCGCCTCCATAAAAGAGAACCTTATTAAAAACACGTTGGATATTATCGGGGAAATAACACAGATCAGTCAGGGAACGATTATTGTTAAGGCGGAAATCGTGGATTTATCAGCTATTAAGGATGATTATTTCTCAAACCCTCCTAAGAAAATGGTAACGGATAAAACATACAAAATAGATTTTGACAACAACACGCTCTTTGATCCAATAAAATTCTCTGATTTAAAAATCGGAGACAAGATACAGGCTTTTTCTGACAAACCTATTTTAAAAGTTGACGAATTTCTTGCCAAAGAGATTACAACTAATTTTAGGCTTGAGGGGGAAGCACAATAACTACCCATTATATAAATTTTTACATAGAGAAATAACGGGAAAATGGCTCTGAAAAGAGCTGTTTTGTTTTCGTTGAAAATCACCAGGTATAATGTTAATTTGGTAGTATGGGCATTACGAAGAAAAAAACAAAGGCTTTAGTTTTGCTGTCCGGCGGGCTGGATTCTATTTTGGCGGCAAAATTATTATTGGAACAAGGGGTTAAAGTTGAAGGAATTTGCTTTTATTCTAATTTTTTTGATTGTAGGTCAGCGAGAAAGGCGGCAAGACGTCTGAACATAAAATTGCGCGAAGTTGATATTAGCAGTGAGCTTTTGGAAATCATTAGAGCGCCTAAACATGGTTATGGGGCTGGCTTGAATCCATGCATTGACTGTCATGCTTTAATGATAAAAAAAGCCGGCGAAATTATGAAAGCAGAAGGGTCTTGTTTCGTCGCGACCGGCGAAGTTCTGGGAGAAAGGCCGATGTCACAGCACAAAAAAGCATTAAAAATCATTGAGAAAGAGGCCAAATTGGAGGGCTATTTGCTGCGGCCGCTCTCGGCCAAATTATTGGAGCCGACCACGCCAGAGGTTAGAGGATTAGTGATTCGAGATAAGCTAATGGATATATCGGGCCGAGGACGGAAAAAGCAGATGGAATTAGCTAAAAAATTTGGCATAACCGACTACCCTACTCCGGCTGGCGGTTGTATGTTAACACAAGATGGTTTTGTCAGCCGGTTGAAAGAACTGATGGAAAAGAAGTCAGATTTTAACCCTGAAGACGTAGAATTGTCTAAAATTGGTCGGCATTTCTGGGATAATAGCACACAGATTATTTTAGGACGAGACAAAGAAGAAAACGAAATGCTGGTGTTGGCGAAGACAAAGAAAAATGCTTTAGTTGTGCCGGATAATTTTGCCGGACCGAGCGCGCTGGTCAGGGGTGAGCAGATCGGGGACAAAAGTATCGAAAAAGCAAAAGAGTTGGTTGTTCAATATTCGCCAAAAGTTAAAAACAACATAGATATTAATTTGAATTTTAAGATTGGTAAATAGAAACAGAGGGTGGTGTCAAAAGCGAAATTAGGTCAGAGCGAGAAGTTAGCTACTTTTAAAAGAGTCGCGAATTTAAAAAACCACCAAGGCTTTGTGCGGCATTGGTGGTTGTCATTCGCGGATGTTGCCGGGCATATTAGAGACGGTACAGACCGTCTACGAAAGCGAAGAGGCAAAGGCCGAAAACTTTTCCGCAAACCAGTCCCAACATAAATCCGCCAATAGCGGCGCCAGCGGTGGCTAATAATTTCCAGCCGGCGGTAAGCTTTTTCACGTCGTTGGATCTGTTTATAAGTGCCGGAACCAAGACTGCGCCGATCGCGGCTCCTAAAATCATTCCATAATGAACAAAGGGTGACATTTCCACGGTTTTTTCTCCTTCGTCAAAAATTGAACTACCTTAAAAGAAGGCTATCAAACTTTATAGAATTTGTCAGGGGCAAAAGAAGGAAGGGTGTTCTGCTCTTCTTTTTATTTATCGGCTTTTTGTCTCTGGTTTCTTTTTTTTGGCACGCAAAGCCGCAGATTTGTTTTAATAAAAATTGTTTTCAGGTCGAGTTGGCAGCTACGCCACAAGAACGGGCGCAGGGTTTAATGTACAGGAATTTTTTGGCGGCGGACGCGGGGATGCTGTTTGTTTTTCAGCAGGAGGGGGAATATCCTTTTTGGATGAAGAATACAAAAATTCCTTTAGATATGATCTGGATAAATAAAGACAGAGAAGTTGTTTTCGTCGCCAAGAATGTTCGACCGTGCGAGGCTGACTCATGTTTTAATATAATGCCGGATGGGGACGCGCTGTATGTTTTGGAAATAAACGCTGGACTGGCTGATAATATCGGTATTAAACAGGGCGATAGGTTTGATTTTGAGATATAGCGAGGATTTACTGCTGAAATTTGTTTCCGATTAGGGTATAATTGAATTGGTCATGGACTCCAATTTGTTAGATTTATTTTTCTGGCAGACTGTTTTGTGGGCAACGGGATTAAGCGTTGTCAGAATTTTAGTATCCTATTTGATTTGCCTGTTTGCGGGCATTGTTGTAGCCATCTGGCTGGCGAGTTCGGCAAAAGCAGAAAGGATCGCAGTGCCGATTTTCGACCTGGTGCAAAACATACCACCATTAGCTTTTTATCCTATCGCTATCCTCGTTTTTATGAAGGCTAATTTGATCGAGGGTTCGGCCATTTTTGTTTTGGTTACCGTCATGCTCTGGCCCTTGCTTTTTGGTCTGATTGGGGCTGCCAAGCAAATCCCGCTGGATATAAAATACGCGGCCAGGATTTTTGGCGCCAAAGGAAGCAAGTATATCCGATATGTCATTCTGCCAGCCGTTTTTCCAGCGGTCGTCACTTCGTCGATAGTTTCCTGGGGAATCGGCTGGAATCTTTTGGTCGTTGCCGAATGGATAAGATATGGTCAAACAGACATCAGATTGCAGGGAGTGGGAGGTCTTTTGAATGAAGCGACTGCGAGCGGGACGGTTGACGTTGTCTTATTCACAACAGCGGTTGTTATGATTCTCGTTGTTGTTTCTTTGCTACACGTTTTTATTTGGCGGCCATTATTGAGAAAGAGTGAAAATTATAAATTTGATTAATACTAATACGCGGGGCATCAAATAATGGATACGATAGTCGAGGTTAAAAATTTAACGAAAAAGTATTTTTTTACAAGCCCAACGGTTTTGAAAAATGTTTCTTTGGATGTCGTTGAGGGTGAATTTTTGTGTTTTGTCGGGCCGTCCGGTTGCGGCAAAAGTACTTTGATTCGGCTAATATCTGGTTTAGAGAAACCGACCAGCGGCCAAGTTTATTATAAAAAAAAGATTGTCAAAGGAATTAATCCGGAAATTTCCATGGTTTTTCAAAGTTTTGCTTTGTTGCCTTGGCTGACTATTAAAGAAAACGTGGAATTTGGCGCGAAGATGTCGGGGGGTATTGATTGGGCCGAGCAGCATTGGGTGCGGGGTTCTTTGTTCACTGTCGGCCTAAATAAGGTTTCTGATATGTATCCGCGTGAATTATCCGGCGGTATGAGGCAGAGGGTAGGCATTGCCAGGGCGTTGGTTAGGGACCCGAAGGTTTTGATTTTAGACGAGCCGTTTTCACAGCTAGATTTGATAACTGCCGGAGAGCTTCGCTCAGAAGCGCTGGAAATCTGGCAGAGCAGAAATCTGACCGTCATCATGGTTTCCCACTTGATCGAGGAAGCGGTTCAATTGGCTGACCGGATCGTAATCATGGACGCCGGCGAAATCAAAAAGATCGTCTCAATGAATCTTCGTCGCCCAAGACATAAGGGCGGCAAAGAGTTTTTGGAAGTAGTCGGCGAGATCGAAAAAATAATGGGCTTAAAAGATGAGGATCAATAGGATTATAAAAACTTTGGTTTATCACGATTTAGTTTTATTCCTTGGCTGGGGGCTGGTTGCCCCTATTTTAGCTGTCTTTGTTATTGAAAATATTGAGGGTGGAACGGTGGAGGTTGCCGGCATTGCTTCTGGCGTCTATTGGGTTTTTAAATCGGTTATCCAAATTCCTCTTGGCAGGTATCTTGATAAAAAGGATGGCGAGAAGGACGATTACTATTTTCTTGTTGGCGGGTCTTTATTGGCAGGGATTGCTTCGTTTGGGTTTGTTCTTGCTACCCTCCCTTGGCACTTATATTGCATTCAGGTCATTTATGCTATTGGTATGGCTACCGCCGTGCCGGGCTGGGGCAGAATTTTCACTCGACACATTGACCGTGGTAAAGAAGCTCAAAGCTGGGCGTGGGATAGCTCGGCGCTTGGTATAGGGGCCGGAGTGGGAGGCGTGATCGGCGGGATGATCGCTAAGAGTTTTGGATTTAATCTTCTTTTTGTTGCTATGGGAGCATTGGGTATTCTCTCGGCTATTTTATGTTTTTTTATTAAGGAAGAATTATTATCGAAAAACTCGTTTCAAGGAGAATAAAGAGATTGCCCCCGCATAAATCCTTCGGACTATACAGGGCAAGCAAATTTTTTTATGAAGAATCAAGAGATCGCAAAAATCTTATCTGGAATCGCGAGATATCTGGAGATGGAGAGTGTTCCATTTAAGCCTTATGCCTACGAAAAGGCGGCGATTACCGTCGAATCTCTCGAAGAAGACATTGGGCAGATTTATCGAGAAGGTGGAACAAGGGCGTTGGAAGAAATTCCCGGCGTGGGTAAGGGTATTGCTGAGAGAATCGAAGAGTATCTTAAAACCGGAAAAATAAAAGACTATGAACGGATGAAAAAAAGGTTGCCTATTAATCTTGATGAGATTTCGGCTGTCGAAGGAATGGGGCCGAGAAAAGCAAAAGTTCTCTACGAAAAGCTAAAAATTAAGAACCTAAAAGAGTTGGAGAAGGCGGCTAAGGCGCATAAAATCACTCCCCTCTTTGGGTTCGGCGAAAAGACTGAAAAGAATATCTTGGAGGGGATCGAGTTCCTCAAAAGAAGCAAGGGCAGGTTTTTATTGGGGGAAATTTTGCCCAAAGCCAAAGAGGTTTATGAAAAACTGGAGAATTTAAAAGAAGTAGAAAAAGTAGATATGGCCGGTTCTGTGCGGCGGCGTAAAGAAACTATCGGAGATTTAGATTTTTTGGTGATATCTAAAAGTCCGTCAAAGGTGATGGATTTTTTCGTTTCTTTGCCGGGCGTTGTTAAGGTTTGGGGCAAGGGCGCGACAAAGGCCTCCGTTAGATTGAAAGAGGGTTATGATATGGATATTCGAGTGCTTTCGGCCAAACAATATGGCGCTGCTTTGCAGTATTTTACAGGATCAAAAGAGCACAATATCGCCTTACGTAAAATTGCTATCGACAAAGGTTATAAATTGAGCGAATACGGTTTGTTTAGCGGTTCCCGAATGATCGCCGGCGCGACTGAGGAAGAAATTTATCATAAATTGGGAATGGCATGGGTATCGCCGGAAATGCGGGAAGACCACGGTGAAGTTGAGGCGGCTCTTAATGAGAAATTACCTCAACTTGTTGAGCTTAAAGATATTAAAGGTGACTTGCACGTTCATTCCAGTTGGGATGGCGGCGTTAATTCGATTAAAGAATTAGCAGAGGCGGCTATGGCTATTGGTTATGAATATATCGGCATTGCCGACCACACGAAATTTTTACGTATCGAGCATGGGTTAAATGAAAGACAGCTGAAAAGACGCAATCAAGAAATTGATAAAATAAATGAGGGATTTAAAAATAAAGATTTAAGATTTAAGATTTTGAAAGGATGCGAGGCCAATATCATGGCTGACGGCTCGATCGATATAAACAATAAAACTTTGGCCGAGTTGGATTATGCCATTGCCGGCATTCATTCCCAAATGAAAATGTCGCGCGAGCAGATGACGCAAAGGATGATTAGGGCAATGAGAAATCCCCACGTTGATATTATTTCTCATCCGACTGGCCGGATTTTGAAGCGCCGTGAGGAGTTCGAAATAGATTTCGAGAAAATTTTAAAAGTTGCCAAAGAAGTCGGTACGATCTTAGAAATAAACGCATATCCCGAACGTCTGGATTTGAACGATATTAATATTAGACGGGCTAAGGAGGCGGGGGTTAAAATGATTATTAACACCGATGCGCACCAGAAAGACCAGTTGCGTTTCATGGAGTACGGCGTTTTTCAAGCCCGGCGCGGTTGGGCGGAAAAAGAAGATATTATCAACTGCTGGCCGGCGAAGAAAATGATAAAAATGATAAAATAATTGACATCGGTAGGCTCTTATTGTATAAGGAGAGAAAGTTCTTTGAGGAGGTTTGCGCGTGGCTAAAAAACTACTTATAGAAAGCTTGGACAGAAAGACCTGTACGTTATTGCCGGCGACCTAGAAGGGGGCGAGGAAGTTAAGCAGAAATTCTTGGCGTTTAGCCGCATTTTTAATGTCGACCCTGGATTCTGTTCGGGGGTAATTACCACCATGGATGATGTTGAGGTCATTCTGGTCCATCGGCGGCGTTTTTGAGAAGTGGCAGAGGGGCATATGTGCGCTCCGGTGTCGCCAAAAGGTACGCCTGTTGTGGTGAGCATTTCCACTCTTTATGAGAAAGTCGCCGACGGTGCGGGGAGATTGCTGAATAATTTCGAGAATCCCTGCGAAACGGAAATCTTCACCGGCGACGAAGAAGTCATCGACTTCGGCGACGCGTTCAAGGCCAAAGTTGTCGTAAAGATAGAGCTTGACCTTAAAAAAGAATACGGGGATGAAATCTAAGAGAATAAAAAACGCGGGCTTGTTTCAAACAAGCCTTTTTTGTTTGTGATATAATTAAAAAAGAAGCTTTGACTGCGCAAAAATGCTTAATAATCAAAAAACAAAAGTTCAATAAAAAATCATGATTAAAACATTAAGGATGTTTTTGTATTATTGGCTGCCGGTAATCATTTGGGCGGGATTTATTTTCTATTTATCAAATCAGCCCGGATTAAAATCAAGCTTAGCCTGGCCCTATGATTTTATTTTGCGCAAAGGAGCTCATATTGTTGAGTTCGCGGTTTTGTTTCTGCTGTTGCTTCGCGCTTTGGAAAAAGGACATAATCTCGCAACCAAAAAAGCCCTGGGTTGGGCTTTTGTTCTGACGATTTTCTACGCGGTCTCTGACGAATATCATCAGTCTTTCGTAGCGCAACGGGTGGCTAGTTTGACTGATGTGGCCATTGATTCGCTCGGCGTACTCTTGATTATTTGGCGGCGACTTCGAAGATTTTTTTAAATGCTTCCGGATTGTTTTGCGCCAGCTCGGCTAATATTTTTCGATCTATTTCAATGTTATTCTTTTTGAGGTTGTTGATGAATTTGCTGTAAGTTAATCCATTCGCCCGGCAAGCGGCGTTAATTTTAATGTTCCAAAGGGCGCGAAATTCGCGCTTTTTTCTTCGGCGATCCTTGTAGGCGTGGGCTTGCGCGTGGCGCAGGGCGTCTTTAGCGGCCCGATATTTATTTTTTCGGCCCCACATAAAACCCTTTGTTTCTTTAAGCGTCTTTTTTCTTTTTTTGTGAGCTTGAACTGCTCTTTTGACTCTTGGCATATGCTTAGACGTTATGGGCCAACGTTTTTAACTAAACGTTATGGGCCAACGTTTTTAACTAAACGTTATGGGCCAACGTTTTTAACTAAACGTTATGGGC
>PFOG01000032.1 GCA_002792395.1 Candidatus Portnoybacteria bacterium CG_4_10_14_0_2_um_filter_44_20
TGGCTAGAAATTATAGTTATTTTGGCGAGCCCTCTTTTGCTTCGCGTGGCGGGGTTTTGCTGTATCAGCGTGCCATTAGAGTAGATTATGATCGCAGTCAAGTGACTAAATATTTAATTACTTCTTTTGGCGGTGAGTATTTCGTTCGGCGGTTCGTGGATGTTGAATATGATTACGAGAGGGATGGAAAGGGGGTATATGCCGTCCGCGAGGAGCGCGATAGAATTTATCGGATGCTGGGCACTGAAAACTATGATAAAGTAGATGGGGCGATGAGGAAAGATGCCATAAAAATTGTCAAAGAGCATCCTGTCAGTTACTTTCTCTGGGGTCTCGTTGAGCTAAATAACTTGAATAGTCCAATGATCTATTACGATAGGCATTTCGGTATTTTTCATGACGATATTTATGGACATGAAATTCTCAAATCGTCAACTATTATCCTGTTGAGATTCGGATGGTATTTGTTTCTTGCGCTTGTGGTTTTGGGGGGTTATAATATTATCAAAACAAAATATCGGCAAGCATATATTTTGCTTCTGGCGGTAATCGCCGCTAATTCGGTATCGTTTTTTTTGGATGGTGTCCCTAGATTTTTAATGCCGGTATTTCCGATTTATATTGTCCTTGCTCTTTGCGGGCTGATTTGTTTCACAAACGCGCATTTTTACAGGAATAAAGCGGGTAATAATTTAATTGCCTCCGGTTAATCGATAGTAGATTAAACATAAACATAAATATAAATATATGAATTTTGCCAACACTCTAATGCATCTAAATTTCTTGAAAAAGAAACCGTTAGTAATTTTTAAAGTTATTAAGGGCTATTTTTACGGGTTGATCTTGAAAAAACCGGTTCTGAGGACGGTTGATTTCGCGGTGACTAATGTTTGCAATTCCCGGTGCAAGATGTGTTCGGCATGGTTGTTATATAAGAAAGATTCGAGGAAAGTACTAAGTCCAGATGAGATTATCAATGCTTTTTTACAAGCTAGCAAATTGGGCGCTATGCATATTAATTTTACGGGAGGCGAGCCGTTGACGAGAAATATTGACGAACTTTGCTATATCATTAAAAACATCAGGCCGAAATATCATTTAATATCGTTGGTGACCAACTCTCTTTTGGCCAGTAAAGAAAAATTTGCCAAGCTAAAAGAAGCCGGACTTGATACCATCCAATTAAGTATTGAAAGCATGGATCCGTGTGTTCATGATGAGATTCACGGTGTCCCTGGGAACTTCGAAAAGGTTATGCGAGCCTATGATTACGCGAAAGATGTGGGCTTTCTGATCTGTTTAAGCGTGGTTTCAACGCATGCTAACCTTGATGAAGTTGAAAAAATCATAGAATTTGCCCGCGAACACAATAATAATGACACATTTGTTTTGTTGAATCCGATTTCCGCTTCTGGCGCGATGGTAGGCAAGACCGAGTTCAAATTAACCCAGGAGGATTTAAAGAAATACGAAAATTTATTGAAAATAGGCTTAGTGCGCGCGGATACCGTAGTGAATTTTAGCGGGAAAGGCGGTTGCCCTGGCGGAAAAGAGAGGATACATATTACTGCTTTCGGCGACGTTATAACTTGTCCCCATGTTCAGATCAGTTACGGGAATGTGAAAAATGAGCCGCTGGAGAAAATATGGAAAAG
>PFOG01000111.1:0-13316 GCA_002792395.1 Candidatus Portnoybacteria bacterium CG_4_10_14_0_2_um_filter_44_20
AACAGAGAGTGAGCCGATTATTTTTACTTCATTTAAAGATGATTCGGTTGGCGGAGATTCTAATAATGATGGCAATTTAACTTCGCCAGAAGACGATGACGCGCTCTATTCAGCTTACAGGGGCGAGTGGTACAATATTGTTTTTGTCGCCGGCTCAAGTGGGTCGTTAAGCAATATCCATTTCAAATACGGCGGGTATATTCCGGGCTGGCCACCGGACTATAAACTCGATGAAACTTTAAACATTGACCCAGCGGCCAAGTCCGACGTTATTTTGGGCGACGGGGTGACAATAGACTAATTTCTCCGAGAACGGTTCTCGAGAACGGTTCTCGAAAGCTAAACGGGCTAAACTAAGCGTATGAATAAGAAAATAGTTATCATTGCGGCGATTGTATTATTGCTGGCGGTTTTCTGCGCCGGCGGCTGGTATTTTTATACTTTCAAATATGACTACTGGCGAATGCAGCGGCTGGCAAAGGATGTTGAATACGGGAATAATTATCTCCAGCAGTACCTTGACGCGACTTCGAGAATAACAAAAAACCCCGATGATGCCGGGGCCTACGCCGATCTGGGGGCGGCCAGAGCCGCTTTAAAAGACTATGCCGGCGCGGAGGCGGATTATTCCATAGCTCTGAAGCTGGATGGCAACAACATTTCCATCCTCAATGGCGCCGCCGGTTTTTATGTCTCCCGA
Source organism: Candidatus Portnoybacteria bacterium CG_4_10_14_0_2_um_filter_44_20 (assembly GCA_002792395.1). Lineage (GTDB taxonomy): Bacteria > Patescibacteriota > Minisyncoccia > Portnoybacterales. The sequence goes on from PFOG01000111.1 coordinate 701, forward strand.
CAGGATTATCAGAAAGCCGAAGATTGTTATCTGAAGATGTTAGATGTTAATCCCGCTTACGGTCCAGCTTATCAGGGTTTGGTTGATTTATATAATAATTATTACACAGCAAAGAAGGGGGAGATTGAGGGAATTCTTAAGAATGGTTTGGAGAATTTACCCGATGACCAAAATTTGCTGGCGCTTCTGGCTTCTTATTATCTGACCATCAGCGGTGAGCGCGAGAAAGCTCTTGTGGTCTATGAAAAAATGCTTTCGCTGCGGCCCAACGATTTGTTGTTAAAAGCGGAGATAAAACGGCTAAAGGCGGAGTAAATCCACCCCAACCCTCCTTTACGAAAGGAGGGAGAAAAATCACCAAATGTAGACTTGTGTAGTTTTTTTGATCATCTGGGTCAGGCCGAAGCTGAGTTTAACAATTTCTTGCGCTTTTTCGGCCAGCCGTACGGCCGCCTTGGGGCTATTTAGAAAATAGAGAATATTTTCAGCCAATTGCTGGCTGTTTTTTGGTTCTGATAGAAAGAAAGCCGATTCTGTCAGGACGGTACGCTCATTAACGCTTGAGAGATGCAGGGAGACCATTTCCGGTATACCCCCGACTTCGGAGGCAACGATGGGGACGCCTGCGGCCATTGCTTCCAGGATGGCATAGGGGAATCCTTCTTTTACCGATGGCAAAACAAAAACATCAAAAGCTTTAAGATATTGTCGGGCATCGGGGAGGTGGCCGACTAAGAAGAAACTCGTCTCTAAATCGTATTTTTTAATCAGTTTTTCTAATTTTTTTCTTTCTGGCCCTTCACCGATGATGACAAATAAGAGATTAGAAGATAGCGATAAATGATTGGTTTTGATTAGGTTCGCCGCTTCAATCAGATATTCGATGCCTTTAGTCGGATAAAGATTGGCGATGGTGCCGATAAGATTTTTAGAGTCTGGGCTTGAATTAATTTTTTCGAACAGTTTTTTTGTTGCATCCTCTTTTTCTAAAAATTTTAAGTTATCAAAATCAAGACCGTTGTGAATAGTGAGGAGATTCATTTCGGAAAAGCCCCGTTTTATGGCAATTCGGCGGTCGTAGTTCGAAACGCAGATGATCCGGTCTTTAAATTTTTCGGTCAGTCTTTCGGCCAGAAAATAGGCTAATTTTCGCAGCCAGCCAGCCGGTTCGTTGAATGCCCAGCCGTGGGCGGTGTAGACAACTTTTTTGGGACCGTAGGTTGCAAGCTTGGCGGCTAAGCTGCCTAGCGCTCCCGCTTTGGAGCTGTTGAGGTGGATAATGTCGGGTTTTTCTTTTTTAATAAGCTGGCGCAATTGGAAAATCGCGATTATGTCCCGAAAAGGGTTTATGGAGCGCTTTAGCTGAGAAAGATATCGGTATTTGATATTTTCAGACTTGAGTCGTCGAAAAAGTTCGCCGTCCGGGTCTTCTCCCGCCCGCTTCGCTACGCCAGCTCGCATGATTCGCGTCAGCGTGTCTGGCGGGCGAAGCGTTGCGGGCGGGCCGGCGGCCACCATCACCTCAAACTCGTTTTTTATATGCGTGGCCAAATCAAAAATATAGCGTTGGGCGCCGCCGAATTCTGATTGAGTAATAATATAGAGAATTTTTTTCATTATGAATCAGTTTTTTGACTTTTTTTGGAGGCTAGGCTAATCTTAATACATAAATTAATTGAAAGCAACGAAAAAAATGACTAAACATCTGAAGATTGGTATCATCGGCGTAGGTATGGTCGGTGGGGCAGTGGCGCGTTATTTTGAGTCAATCGGAAGAACTCCTTTTCTTTATGATAAATACAACGGAAAGGGGTCGTTGGATGAAGTCAACGAAGCTGACGCGGTTTTTATCTGCGTGCCGACGCCGTATGGAAAGGGCGGATTTGATTTGTCTATGGTTGAGGAGGCCGTGAGCAATCTAGAGAACGGCAAAATAGTGGTTGTTAAGTCGACGGTTTTGCCCGGGACTACAGAGAGTTTGCAAAATAAATATCCTCAGCATCAATTTTTATTCAACCCCGAATTTTTGAGAGAATTGACCGCGGTTGAGGATATGCTTTCCCCCGAACGGCAGATAGTCGGCTATACCGAAAAAAGCCAGCCGGTAGCGGAAGAGATTTTAGAAATTTTGCCGCCGGCGCCATTTAAGAAGACAATACCGGCCACCGAGGCGGAGATGGTTAAATACTTCGGAAATACATATCTGGCCGCGAGGGTTATTTTTGCCAATCAGATGTATGACCTTTGTCAAGCTTTGGGCATTGATTACGATAAGGTGCGGGAATGCGCAGGGGAGGACAAGCGCATAGGCCATTCTCATCTCGATGTCTGGCAGGGCGGCTATCGTGGCTATGGAGCAAAATGTTTCCCTAAAGATATCAGAGCCCTGATACAGCTTGCCGAAATGAAGGGGGTGGACCTGAAATTCCATAAGCTTGTTGAGGATGTTAATCGGGAATTGGCTGAAGGCCAACAGATCGACGATATGGAAAAACTACGTCCATGAAGAAAATTATCATCTTTTCGACCGCTTATCTGCCGATGATCGGCGGGGCGGAGCTGGCGGTTCATGAGATAGCCGCTCGTTTGGGCGATTTCTCCGCCAGAGGCGGACCAGCTTCCGGCTGGGAATTAGATTTGATTTGCGCCAGGTTAAGGCGCGATTTAGAGCCGGCTATGCGGCTCCTGCCCTCGGCAGTAAAGAAACAAGAAAAAATCGGCCGGATAAATGTTTATCGAGTTGGTTTTGGCAGTAAAATAGACAAGCTTTTGTTGCCGTTTTTTGGCTTTCTGAAAGCGCGGCAAATATATAAGGATTGTCAACGATGTCATCTTGAACGAAGTCGCGTAAAGCGTGACGAAGTGAAAGATCTCGTGTCGGGTGATGAGATTCTTCCCCCGCATCAAGTGCGGGGTCAGAATGACAAAAATGAAATAAAAGTTGTTATTTGGGGCATAATGGCTTCATGGGGTAGCGCCGCCGCTTGGCTATTTAAAATTTTCTATCCGCGCGTGCCGTTTCTTTTGACTTTGCAGGAAGGAGATGCGGAAAAATATATTCAAGAAGGGCGTCTGGGTTTGATTAATATCGGCTGGCGGTTAATTTTAAAAAAGGCTGATTTTGTGCAGGTTATCAGTAATTATCTGGCCAAGATGGCGAGAAAATACGGATATCGGGGTGAAATTGATGTGGTGCCGAACGGGGTGGATTTAAAGATGTATAACGTATCATGTATAAAGCATGATAGTGAAAAGATAAAAAGCAGGCTGGGAATCAGCAGCAATGATAAAATTATTATTACTGTTTCCAGATTGGTGGAGAAAAACGGGATTGGGGATTTAATTTCCGCGGTTGGCTTGCTTGATACATTATATCCCCCTGCGGGGGACCACCCGCAGGGTGGCAAAACACAAAATACTAAATTGCTTGTTTTGGGCTCGGGGCCCTTGCGAAGGAGGCTAGAGGATAGTGTTGGGGGGTTGGGATTACAAGATAAGGTTTTTTTTCTTGGCGATATTTCCAACGAAGAAGTGCCAAAATATCTGGCAATAGCCGATATTTTTGTCCGGCCGTCTTTGTCCGAAGGTTTGGGCACGGCATTTCTCGAGGCAATGGCTACCGGTGTGCCGATTATTGGGACGCCCGTTGGCGGCATCCCTGATTTTTTGAAGGATAGTGAAACTGGTTTATTCTGCGAAGTCAAAAACCCCGCTAGTATTGCTAAAAAAATCAAACTTTTGTTGGAGGACGATGATTTACGCAGTAAAATTATCCGCAACGCAAGACAACTGATCGAAGAGCGATATAGCTGGGACAAAATTGCTCCCCAAATGGCCGAGATATTTGACAAAATCGCCTAATTTTTGTATCTTGCTATCAAGATGAACGAGGGTTGATCTCGGATAGTCAATTGGTAAGCAAAATAGAGGCCCCGCCGCGGGTCTTTTTATTGATTTTTCGAGAACGGTTCTCGTAATTACGAGAACCGTTCTCGTGATCCACTGTAAGAAACGGCAATCTGTGCTATAGTTAATTATTATAATACTGGATTCCTGTTGGAGTTCACCTTGCGCTGGATTCCCGCCTGCGCGGGAATGACAGACGCGGGGCGGGAATGACAATTCAAAATGAAAGTTTTAATCGCTACCGGATTATATCCGCCTGATATCGGCGGACCGGCGACAATGTTGGGGGCTCTGGCCAAGGCGCTTCAAAAGAGGGGCTTCGAGATAAGAATTGTTACTTATGCCGATACGGCGGGCGATAACGATGAGGACGACATTAGAATTTATCGTGTTTCTCGGAATCAAAACCGGATTTTTCGCCACCTCCGTTATTTTTGGCTGATGTGGAAATTGTCTTCCACCTGGGCCGAAGTTATTTATGTAACTGATACTTATAGCGTCGGTTATTTCGCGTATCTGATAAAAAAAATACTTCACAAAAAATATATTGTTCGTTTTGTCGGTGACAGCGCATGGGAGGCGTCGGTGGCCAACGGTTGGATAACTGATTCTATCATTGATTTTTACGATAAAAGGTATTGTAAAAAAATTGAAAGGCTGAAGCGACGAAGAAAAACAGTTTTGGTCAATGCTGATAGAATTATTGCGGTTAGCCGTTTTTTGGCCGATATCGCCCAGAAAATTGGTGTTTTGCCGGAAAGAATTCGAATGATCTATAACTCCATCGACTTTTTGGAGGCGGATGAAAATGCCGAAAAAGCGAAAGAACGCGCCGAAAAGTCGGCAGAAATCAAACAACTCTATGGAGGTGGTAAAAAGCTGATCATAACTGCCTGTCGCCTGACGCCATGGAAAGGGGTAGCTAAAATTATAGAGATATTGCCTCAGCTTAAAGAAGTGGTTGGGGACGTTAATTTTTTGGTTTTGGGCGATGGGCCGGAAATGGAAAATTTGAGGCGGTTGGCTATCGTGTCTGGAGCGGAAAGCGATGTTCAGTTCTTGGGTAGAGTTGGGCGCGACGAGGTCTTGAATTATTTTAGGGCGGCGGACTTGTTTATTTTAAATTCTGATTATGAAGGATTATCGCATACTTTGTTGGAGGCAATGAAGGCCGGAGTGCCGGTTATTACGACTAATGTCGGGGGAAATCCGGAAGTGATCGAAAATGAGAAAGAAGGATTGCTGTTTGGCTATAACAACGAGGCCGAATTGCTGGCGGCGGCGACGCGGATATTGACTGACAGCGAATTGGCCAGCCGACTAGTTAAAAACGCCAGCGAAAAGCTGAAAAACTTTAACTGGGAAAAAGCGGTGGCGGAAACAGCGGTGGTGATAAACGAGATTCGTCCTTCACCCGCCTAACTTTTCGCTGAAAAGTTAGGCGGGCAAGCCCCTTCCTTTATATATAAAAATAGGGAGTAAACAGAATGGCAAAAGTTTTATTGATCAATCCGCCGTTCAATATCGTTAAGGCTAATTATGATAGCTCTGTTTCCGTGGGTTTGTTAAGTATCGCTACTCATTTAAAAAGCAAAGGTGTCGAAGTTAAAATAATTGACGGCGCGCGGCAAAAAGACTACGTGGATTTAATTAAGGAAGAGGTTAAGAATTGCGATTATGCCGGTCTTTCGGTGATGACTACGCAAAGTCCGGGCGCCTTGAAAATCAGCCAGCTAATAAGAGACGTTAATCCGGGGTGCAAGATAATTTGGGGCGGCACGGCACCCGACCTTTTTCCCGGAACAGACTGCCAGTCATTCGTTAATTGATGCGGTGGTTTATGGCGAGGGCGAAGAAATTGTTTATGAATTGGCCACGGGCAAAGATTGGCCAGAAATTAACGGGATCGTTTTTAAAAGAGGCAGTCAAATTATTTCCAATCCGCCGCGCGAATTGCATGACCCAGCCAAAATGCCTTTATTCAATTGGGATTTGGTGCCGCGGGAGGTTTTATATAATTTGCGTTTAGTTCCGTCGCTTACTTCGCGCGGTTGTCCGCATCGCTGCACCTTTTGCATTAACGCCATTTTAAAAAATAAATGGCGGGCCAGAACGACAGAGCAGGTTCTGGAAGATCTGAGAGTAATTAAAAACGCCGACTATTTTCGGGGTAAAAAAGTAAGATTCTGGGACGAAAACTTTTTTGTCGATATTAGCCGGGCCCGAGCGATAATTGAGGGAATGATCAAAAACGATCTGATCGTTTCCTGGGAAACGACCGTCAGGGCCAGCTATGTCAAGGAGGGGATGATTGATGATGATTTTTTTGCAAAACTAAAGCAGTCCGGCTGTTATTTGCTGTCTTTCGGCGCTGAGTCCGGCAGTTCGGCGATACTAAAGAAAATTCAGAAAGATATTACAGCCGAGGAGATTCTGTATTCTGCCAAGCAATGCCTGAAATATGATATTATTCCGCAGTATTCCTTTATGGTTGGTTTGCCGGGAGAGACGCGAGAGGACATGTTTATGACCTTAGATTTGATCGATAAGTTGGTCAAATTAAGCGATAAAGTGCAGATTCTGGGACCGCAGGCCTTCAGGCCTTATCCCGGCTCGCCTTTGTATGAAGAGTGCAAAGAAGCCGGTTGGCGGGAGCCGCGATCTTTAGAAGAATGGGCGCGTTTGATCGAAGATGAATTGAATTATCTTTCGGTGAAAAATTTTCCGTGGGTTAAGGAGAAGGACTTTGTTGAATCAATGGAGGCCTATGTGCGCTTCGGCGCCCACAGTATTAAAAATGCCATGGGTTCGTCGGTCAAGGCGCAGACGATTTTTAAACTCTGCTTTATTTTATTGTGCCGCTTGCGTTGGAAATTAAGGTTCTTCAGGTGGCCGATAGATTATAAATTAGCCAAAAGAGCGATAACGAAGCAATAGTCCAGTCCGAGATACGATCTCGGACTATTATTTTAGCGCGGCGTTTGACAAACGCGGCTTTTTTTGTCAGTATATGCCCAAAGTGAGTAGCTTGAAAATTGAATAAAAAACGCGAAAAGGAGAGGCTATGGAAGCGCCTGTTTCGTTGAATGGCGAAGAAAAAAAAGAATTAGTTATCAAGCGCCTTTGCCGGTTTTTTGTCATTATCTACGCGGTTCAGGGATTGTCGCAGAGCGGCATCTCTGGTTTATTTTCTTTGCCGGTTAGTTTGATGCTGAAGAATCAGATGCATTTCGACCAGGCGCAGTTGGCCTATTTCGCCGGGTTGGTGATGATTCCTTGGGCGATAAAGCCGCTCTATGGTTTATTGTCAGACTTTGTGCCGATTTTTGGCTGGCGGCGGCGGAGCTGGTTTGTTATTGCAGCCGGTTTAGTGATGTCTTCCGCCCTGTATCTGGCTAACTTTTGCAATTTTGCCTACGGCCAACTTTTGTTTTGCTTGACCGCTACCGCATTAGGTATCGCTTTTTGCGATGTGCTTTGCGACGCGGTAATGGTGGAGAACGGAAAGCGTTTTGACCTGGTACATAAATTCCAGGGCATCCAATGGAAGGCTTTGTATGTTGCTTCAATTTTCTCTGGTATTGGCGGCGGGTTAATCGCGAAATATTTTAATTACAGCCAAACGTTCTGGCTGATGGCTTTTCTGCCCCTGATTATTTTCTTGGCCGCCGTGTTTTTTGTTCCGGAGAAAAGATACCAGTATCGGGAAACGGCGGGCGAGTCGGAAATGAAGTCGTTGGTGACCAGAAAGGACGTGACGGTTACCGTCGTTGCCTTCTTGGGCGCCGCTCTTCTATTGTTTTGGCTGAATGCCCAATTTTTCGGCCTGGAAATCCTGAAGTTTATAACGATAGTTGCGCCTTTTCTAATCCTGGGCTCTTTGACTTATTTGTTCAAATCGTCCATCGACAAAAAAGTCATCTTTTGCATGATTTTTCTGTTTTGGTGGGACTGGGCTTTATTTTTAAGTTCGGCGCCATTTCTGTATTATCAGCTTGACACACTCGGTTTTTCCGAGATTTTTCTGGGTACGTTAGGGACATTGTTCAGTGTTGGAGCGGCTTTCGGCTCATGCCTTTTTGCCGCCATCGCGAAGAAAAGACTTGTTTGGGGAAAGCGTGTGCTGGTGGATTTGAGCCTTGAAAAAATGCTTTTTTACGCCTTGATCATCGGCATAGCGACGATTTTGGCCAACTTTCTGCTGATTGGTGTAAAGTCGGCGATTGTTTTGAATCTTGGTACCGGCTTGGTTTTTCTTTTGGCTAATCTAACGATTCTGGTTATCGCGGCCAAATTCTGTCCGCCGCGGATAGAGGGGACATTTTTTGCTCTTTTGATGGCGGTAGTCAACTTGGGCTCCAGCATGTCTGCGCTTGCGTCTGGCTGGCTATATAAGACTTTTGTTGGTCTGGCGCCCATCAAGTTAGCGGACAACTTTTGGGCAAGATTTTTAGTCTGGATCGGTTGGCCGACTCAGCACGCGCAGGCGGGAGTCAAGTTTGACATCTTCGCTCAATATTACGCTATCGGCTGGCTGACCATCATTTCCCTTTGCGTTTTCTCTTTGTATTTCGTGGTTCTTCCTTATTTTTCGCGGATGATTCGGGAAGACAAAGAGCTGGAGAAATTAGATATTCATCCTCGCGTGCTGGTGTCGCGGATCGGGGAAGGGGTAAAAGCAATAAAGGTGAGATTATTGAAATAATCGCGGCGAACTTATTGGGTAAGTCGCGAACAGTCTATTGAAACGAGGGCCCTTCGACCCTCTTTTTTTAATTTGATTTACGCTCGTAAATATTACGAGAACGGTTCTCGAGAACCGTTCTACTTGCTATTTTGAACGATCGTCTAAAATAGTAAATGAACGAGTAGGAGTGGCGATAAGAATGGCAAGATGCCTGTGTTTAATTTACGGAGCGGCTTTTCTGTGTTATGGTGAGGACGGAGTATCTAATACGGAGTATCTGATTATGAAAATTCTAAATATCAGCTTGGATAAAAAACTTTTCGAAGCCGGCTCTCGGGTTGAGGAGCGGGTTTTAGAATATGCTGAAATTTTTGACCGGTTCGATATTTTGGTTCTTTGCGGCGTTGGCCACGAAAAAAAAGAATTTAAAAAAATTGTAATTTGGCCGACTAATTCAAAAAATAAACTGCGCTATCTTCTCGACGCTCTTCGATTGGGCGGCGAGATGATTAAAAAATATGGCTGTGATTTAATTAGTGTCCAGGAGCCGTTTGAGACCGGTTTTATCGGTTGGCGGCTGGCTCGAAAATACGGGTTGAAATTTCAGGTTCAGTTGCATGGCGATTTCTTTGGTTCCCCATATTTCAGAAAGGAAAGTCTTTTGAATAGATTTAGATATTATCTTGGAAGGTTTATTATCGGGCGGGCTGATGGAATTCGAGCGGTTAGCGAGCGGATAAAAAAGAGCCTACTGGAGATGGGAATAAAAGAAGAGAAAATATCGGTGGTGCCGATTTACGTAGAGGTTAAGTCACTCTCAATTCGTCATGCTGAACTTGTTTCAGCATCTCATGAGATCCCGAAACAAGCTTGCCCCGTAAAGATTCTGAACCAAGTTCAGAATGACATATGCGGGGTTCGGGATGACACTTTTGGGGTTCAGCGTGACGGCGTCAAGGGCAAAAAATTCATTTTTTTGACCGTGGGGCGGCTGGTGGCAGTGAAGAATATTAAAATGCAGATTAAAGCGATGGCGGAGGTTGTGAAGAAATATCCGGAGGCGGAGCTGTGGATCGTGGGGGAGGGCAACGAAAAGGAAAAATTAAAATTGAAAATTGAAAATTGTCACCCTATGGGTGACCACTCGCAGGGTGGGAAATTGCAAAATTATGTCAAACTGTATGGCTGGCACAATGATCTGGATGAATTCTATCAGAAAGCAGACGTGTTTTTGTTGACCTCTAACTATGAGGGTTGGGGGTTGGCCGCGGTTGAGGCGGCAAGTTTTGGCTTGCCGATTATTATGACTGATGTTGGCTGTGCCGGCGAGGTTATTGTAGACGAAAAAAGCGGCCTTGTTGTTCCGGTGGGCGACAGCGAAAAATTGGCGGAAAATATGCTAAAATTAGTATCAGATGAGAATTTAAGGAAAAGGTTGGGCGAAGAAGCGAAAAATACTGTTTTGGGATTGCCGAATAAAGAAAAAAATTTGGAGATGTATAAGGAAGCGTGCGAAAAAACATAATGCGAAAAACCCGAACCGATATGCTAAATATGCGAACGATGAATTTAACGCTAATTAAGCGTGAGCGTTCCGCTCACAATTAAGCATAGCTTGCGTGAGCGTTCCGCTCACAATTAAGCATAGCTTGCGTGAGCGTTCCGCTCACAATAACATGAAAGAGTATTTGTTCGTAATTTTCGCATAGGTTTTCGCATAATTCGCATTATATTTACGTATCATGAATAAAATCATCTTAGTTCAGCCGGAGAATGGCCTGAATGAAACGATTTATGCGCCGTTAGGTTTGATTAGTTTGGCGGCTTATGTGCGGAACGATTTTGAGGTTAAGATCGTTGATTTACGGTTGGAAAAACTAAGAAGTCTCTATAAAATTGTTGAAAGCCAGCAGCCATTGGCCGTCGGCTTTTCGATGCTGACCGGCAGCTGTATCAAGCAGATCATTGAAGCGGCTAAAGAAATTAAGAAGATCAATCCTGAAATAAAAATTATTGTCGGCGGTATTCATCCGACTTTTTTTCCAGAACAGACTATAAAAAATTCCGCTATAGATTTTGTTGTAATTAATGAAGGGGAAAAGACGCTTTTGGATCTGTTGCGGGCGATCGAAAAACAAATCCTCCCCTCCTCAGATGAGGAGGGGAACAGAAGGGGAGGTGCTGATGGAAATAACAACATCACCCCCTCCGACTCCCCCTCAACTGAGGAGGAGAGGCAAGAGAGATTCTTTTCGGGTGCGGTGGGTGCAAGACGAGATTTTTCCGAAATCTCCGGCCTTGCTTGGAAGGGCGAAGACGGCCGACCGCATATTAACAAAACCACTACCGAGTTTCTCGATATGAACACCTTGCCGATGCCAGCCTGGGACTTAATTAACGTGGAAAGATACAGCAATGGTTTATCGCGGAATCCGGGGGAAAGGGTGATAGATTTTTATACCAGCAAAGGGTGTCCGTATCCTTGCGCCTTTTGCTACAATTTGAATTTTAATAGAAGAAAGTGGCGGGCCAAGAGCGCGGAAAAAGCCTTTGAGGAACTCGAATTTCTTCATAATAAATATGGCATCAATTATTTTATTATCCACGACGATAATTTTGTGGTTGATAAGGAGCGCGCTCTGAAATTTGCCCAGTTGATCATCGATAAGGGTCTGAAAATTCAATACTCGGTTGATTCGAGAGTTGATTATTTCGAAGAAGAGTTCTTCGGCAAGCTGAAAGAAAGTGGCATGTGTGAATTGCGGGTCGGCTGCGAGAGCGGTTCAAACCGGATCCTGAAAGACATTATTCAGAAGGGAATTACCGCCGAGCAAACGCTTAAGGCGGTTGAAGTCGCCAGAAAGCTCGATTTGAAGCTGATACTTTCTTTTGTTATTGGCTGGCCGACGGAAACGATAGGGGAAAGGCAGCAGACCATTAATTTGATCCTTAAAATTCAGAAAATCCATCCGAAGGCGGCTATTTATCCTTTATGGATTTACATTCCCTACCCGGGAACGCCATTGTTCGATAAGGCGGTGGAAATGGGATTTAAACAGCCGCAAAGCCTGGAGGAATGGGGAAATTATTTTTGGGGCAAGGCGCACATTCCTTGGCTTAAAAATCCCGAAGAATACGAACTCATTCATGCTTTAAGTCCTTTTGCCTGGTACAACAAGAAGCTGGTTAGCCTTAAAAATAAATCTTTAAAGAATGTCGTTAGGCATCTGGCGATAAAGTTTTTTCGGCCATTGGTACTTTTCCGGTTTAAGCATAATTTCTGGAAGTTTCCGCTAGACGCAAAAATAATTGTGTTTTTGAAAAAAATGGCGGGGAAATAAATAAATATAATGCTAAAAAGCGCAGAATAAACACGATAAACAACAAGACAAACAAATTGTCATTCTGAGCGAAGCGAAGAATCTCACGAGCTATGAAAAATCAAAAACAATATTTCGCTTACATCGCAACGAATAAACGGAATACAACCTTGTATACGGGCGTAACAAATAATCTATATCGTCGGATGCATGAGCACAAAAATAGCTTGGTCGAAGGTTTCAGCAAAAAATATAAGATTTGCAAATTAATATTTTACGAATCATTTAATAATGTACAAGATGCGATATTGGCTGAGAAAAGAATTAAGGGTTGGACGCGCCAAAAAAAGATTAACCTAATTAAATCAAAAAATCCGGAATTTAAAGATTTGTTGGACGATTGATATAATGATGAGATCCTTCGCTTCGCTCAGGATGACGGGGAGAAAAAGACTCAAGATGACCGGGGGGCAAATTATTCGTATTTTTCGCATAGTTTTCGCAATTTTCGCATTATGTCTATACCCAAGAAAATTTGCTATATTTTGCCGCGTTATGACAGCGACGACCACACGCATTTTGCTCACTTGCATGATTTTTTGGTTGTGGCGGCGAAAAACGCCAATATTTTTCTGCTAGTTGAATCGGCCGCGGGAATTAAAAAAACGGCGCTAAAAAAGAGCCTTGGTGTTAAAGAGGTCTA
>PFOG01000111.1:13446-13908 GCA_002792395.1 Candidatus Portnoybacteria bacterium CG_4_10_14_0_2_um_filter_44_20
TTTCGGAGGCAAGGTTTTTTACTGGAATTGCGGCCTTCCCTGGCAATATAAACGACCTTTCTGGCGGCGCCTGTATGAAAGAATGGCTTACAAGATGATTTCGCATCTGGTAACTGGAACCAGGTTGTTGGCGGCTGGATATGCCGAACATTACGGGCTTAACATTGAAAGGGTCATGGTTATGCCGAATTGGATTTCGGTCGGCCAGTTTTTGCCGTCGCCGCAACGGGTGGGTGAATTAAAGAAGGAGCTAGGTATTTTGCCCGCCTGCAGCGATACAGCAGTTTCGGGCAGGCCGCGGGACAAGGTTTTGCTTTTTGCGCACCGGCTTTCTCCAAGGAAGGGGGCGTACTGGCTGTCGGCTGTTTTGGGAGAGGTTAAGCATCCGGATATCAAGCTGATTATTATTGGTGATGGTCCAGAGCGGTTAAATTTGGAAAAAGAGCTGGCGCAGGAGATATC
>PFOG01000054.1 GCA_002792395.1 Candidatus Portnoybacteria bacterium CG_4_10_14_0_2_um_filter_44_20
AAAATTTGCCAGAGCCAGCGGTCGGAATCGAACCGACGGCCTGACGCTTACGAAGCGCCTGCTCTACCGACTGAACTACGCGGGCAAATTTGGGAGGGCAAGTTGAGCTATGGAGACAAAGGTGGGAGGGCGAGCGTGAGCGTCCCGCTCACAATAACGAGCAGAGTGCTCGATATATCAGCCCTGCTGTTATAAAAATCTAAGTAAATGCTAAATAACAACTTGGATTATTGAATTAGAAATTTTATTAGGTGAATTACCACCCTTCGGGTGGTCGCCCGTAGGGTGAGACAATTAGAAATTAAGTGAATTTTTTAATTTACTCATATCTCAATGCCTCAATGGGATTAAGCGATGCCGCTCTTCGGGCCGGATAGTAGCCGAAAATGATCCCAATGGCAGCCGATACGCCGAAAGCCAAAAAAACTGACCATGGCGCGACCACAGTCGTCATGCCGCCAAAATAGGCCACGGCGTAGGATAGAATCCACCCCAAAAGTATTCCCGCGATTCCTCCGATAAAAGTGAGCATCACTGATTCGGTCAGGAATTGAAGGCTGATATCTTTTTTCTTGGCGCCGATAGCTTTGCGGAGGCCGATTTCCCGAGTCCTCTCAGTAACCGTCGTCAACATCATGTTCATTATGCCAATGCCGCCCACGATCAACGATATACCAGCTATCGCGGCAAGCAATATCGTAAGAGTATTACTCACTGAAGAAACACTCGAGATGATGTCCGCCTGATTCATAATGCTGAAGTCGGCAAGCGTCGGGTCGGAAATATTATGGCGAGTTAACAGCAGAGAAGTAATCTGCTCCTGCGCCGCCGTCATTGATTCCTGGTCAGCCACCTCTATGTATATAGTTGACAAATAATTACTGCCGGCCAAAAAACGCTGGGCCGTCGTTAACGGGATAAAAATTTTGTCGTCCTGATTACTAAAACCGCTTCCTCTCTTCGCTTCTACTACCCCCACTACCCTAAATTCAATCTTGTTTATTTTGATAACGCTGCCGATAACGGTGCTGGTGGCAATACCCGGAAAAAGGTCGCTCATCGTTGTCGGCCCCAAAACTGCCACTTTGGAAAGACTTCTTGTGTTTTGTTCTGAGATAAACGAGCCGTCAGTAACGCTAATATTGCGCACACCCGCGTACGCGGCAGTTACTCCAACAATCGAAGTGTTGGTGTTCGTTCCTTTTGCCGTAACCTGATAACGGCTAGAAAGCTCAGGCGCCACCGCTTCAACAAGAGCGACTTCCTCCTGAATCGCGTCAGCATCCTCCTGTTTGAGAGTTTGCGCCGAGCCGCGGCCGGCGCTGATCTGCGTTCCGACGCCGCGCTGAAAACTGGGCGATACCATAAGCAGATTTGAACCAAGCGACTGGATACTTGATTTGATGGAAGCCGTTGAGCCTTGGCCAACGGAAATCATGGCGATAACCGAACCAATGCCGATTATAATGCCAAGAATGGTAAGACCCGAGCGCGCTTTGTTCGCAAGCAAAGCAAAATATGTTTCCTCTAATAAATCGGAGGTGAGCATGAATTTATCACTCTTTTATCTGGTAGGCTATCCGAGAATCATCATTTAGAGTATCTTCAATAATTTCTCCGTCTTTGAAAGCGATTACTCGCTTAGCATGATCGGCAATATACTTTTCGTGGGTGATTAAAACGATAGGATAGTCCGGCCCTTTTTATTTAAATTTTGGAAAGTTTCCAGGACAACTTCGCCCGTCTTGCTGTCCAAATTGCCGGTCGGCTCATCGGCTAAAATCAAGGCTGGGTTGCTAACAAGCGCCCGGGCAATCGCCACCCTCTGCATCTGGCCACCCGAAAGCTGGTTCGACAAATGATAAAAATGAGATTCATCCAAACCGGCGTCTTTAAGCGCAGCTGTCGCCCGCGCTACCCGCTCCTCTCTTGGAACGCCGGCATAGATAAAAGGCATCATTATATTGCGCAAAACCGTCGCCCGAGGCAAAAGATTAAACGATTGAAAAACAAAGCCGATTTTGTTTTTTCTGATATCAGCCAATTTATCATCGGACAGCTTGGAAACGTCGTACCCATCCAATAAATACTTGCCGCTGGTAGGCGTATCAAGCGCTCCCAAAATATGCATCAGGGTTGACTTGCCGGAACCGGACGGCCCGATAATCGCCACAAATTCCCCATCTTTTATCGTAAACGAAACTCCTTTAAGCGCCGGGGTCTCCCCTGCCTCGGTTTTGTATATCTTAGTGATGTTTTGACATTCAATCATTTTTATTGAGGTCGGCCGCCTCCGCCATTCATCATTTGCATTATCCCCCCATTACTTGAACTTGATGTGGTGGTTTTTGTGGCGCTTGTATTAGTCGACGCGCTAGTTTGCGTTACCACCCGGTCGCCCTCTTTAGCTCCGCTGGTAATTTCCGTTAACGAATCATCAGTCAAACCGACCTGAACCGCCACCTGGCGCGGCGGCGTTAGCGAAGTAATGCCGCTCATTTTGTTTTCCTGGTCAGCGGAAATATTATCCAGTATTTCAACATAATAAGAATCACCCGACGATTTAATCGCCGCGTTGGAAACCGTTAAAACATCCGTTTTAGCTTTGGTAATGATCGCGGCCGTAACGCTCATTGACGGCTTCACGCGCTCATCTTGGGTATCAAAACCAATTTTAACCGTATAAGAAACTACTCCTTGGCTGACGGTTCCGATACTGTCAATCTCCGCCACTTCGCCGCTGATGCTCAAATCGGGAATCGCGTCGAAAATAAGCGTCGCCTTTTGCCCAACTTTAACTTGGGCAACGTCAACCTCGTTCAAAGAAACTTCAGCGATCTTTTTCTCGGTAAGAAGCGTCGCCAGAGCGGTACCCGAAGAAACTGAATCGCCCCTTTTCGCGTCAACATTGGTAATAGTCCCGTCGAAAGGGGCGCGAATATAGTAATTCGCCAATTTCTCCTTGGCATCCGTTAAAGCATCTTTTTTCTGCTGAATAGTAAGCTGTGCCGATCGGACATCAAGCGCGTCCGGAGGCTCCTTGAGATTAGCCAGAGATCCTGTTTTTTCGGCAATAGTACGGTTGGCAGCAGTAATGGTGTTTTTGTCAGACTGAATGGTATTTATAAGAGAAAGCAGGCTTGAGAGATGGCCATTGACGGTTCCCAGATAAGAATTCAGGCTCGCCTGTTGCGACGTAACGGTCGAAGAAACAGAATTGCCGCTTTGCGTCATCAAATCCTGAAAGAAATCAATGAAATTTTTTCCGGCATTGATGGAGTCGGAAATACTTTTAGTCGTATCATAGGTCTGGGAAAGGATGCTTTCGATAGTCGCCTCGTCGGAATTGCGCGTTACGATTTTGTAATCATCGAAATTCTTGTCCTAGCTCTCACGCGCAATGTCATAAGCGCCGTTAACACCATCGCGATATTGCCAGACTTTTGGGTCGGCCTTGCTAACCTTATAAGCCTCGTTGGCATACCACTCGACATTTTGCTGGTTGCGGTCAAAAGTTTTAGCATAAAGAAGGTTATCCAGCCCCGACATCACTCCCGGTAGATCAATAAAGGCATTGGACACCGCGTTAAACGCGTCGTCGTAGGCTTTTTCCAAACTGTTCTCGGCGCTTTGTTTTGATTCCTGGGCCTGGATCAAAGAATTTTCCGACTGCAGAATAGAAAGCTCGTCGGCCGGCTGATTCAGCTTATCAAGAGCAAGCTGGGCGCTCTCCAGGCTTGTTTGGGCGTCGCGCACCGTCTTTTGAGCGTCTTTGGTGTCGAGTTGCGCCAAAAGCGCTCCGCTTTTCACCGCCTGGCTGTTTTTCATATTAAAAACCGCGATATCGCCCGATACTTTTGGTTTAATATCCACCTGATTAGAAGCGGAAACCTGGCCGGTCCCGGAAACAGAAACCACCACAGTTCCCTTTTGAACCGTGGCCAGCGTGTAAGTGGTTACCGCGGTTGTGCTGCTGAAAAAATACTTGTAACCATAATATCCGCCACCTGCTAAAACTAACAAGATTACAAACGATAAAAACTTTCTTTCCCAGATTTTTTTGATGAAGCTAGACATAATAAATATCACGAGAACGGTTCTCGTAAAATTACGATTTTACGAGAACCGTTCTCAAAAGATTAGAGCGAAGCAGGTGGAATTAGAACACCCGAATGAGCTTAGCCTCGACTTGGCCTTGGCTGTTAGGAGAGCCTATAACGGTTATTTGGTCATCGAGTTTAAGGTCGCTGATTTTCAAGACGCCCAGCGGACTACGAATTTCGGTCTGGATAGAGACAAAAACCGCCGTTTCGACGCCGTTTTTGCCGTTGATAGTCAATGTCGAACCATCAATTTTAATAATTGGTCCAAAGATGCCATGACCGCCCACAAAATCTTCGGGGGGGGGAAGCGGACGGCGGCGCCAGTCGCCCATAAAGCCGCCGCGCGGACCGCCAAAATTCTGGTGATAATTTTCCGCCCAACGATAAGAAAACTTGGCCTTCATTTGCCCGACGAAAACTCCGGCGCCGAATACTAAAACCATGGCCGAAAAGACAACGACTATCTTGATAATTTTTTTGAGCAAGTCGTGGTCGATTTTTAAATTAAAATCTATTTTTTTGTGTTCGCTATGATTATTCTCAGTCATTTATTTAGATAATGCCGGCTAAGATATTGCTGCTTCCCGTTAGGGCACGCAGCAAATATCCCAGCGGCAAATTTTTTTATGCAAAAATAATCTGACAGTAAAAAGTGAAACGGCAAAACTGGCGGCAAAAACAGCCATGGCGATGATCGGTAAGGCCTCCAGGATCGCCAAAGAAAAATCCTGCCAGAGCGCCAAGAAAAGGCCCAAATTGCCTATCGCCGCGGAAAAATAATAGAAAATACCCGAGCTCTTTATTTGGCCGATCAAAAACAGCAAAGAAAAAGGAGTTGAAACCAACGAAACAACCAAAAGGGCGGAAAAACCGAAAAGCAGCTTTCTTGCCTGCCGCCGTCCTTGCTCACGCTCAATCGCCCGAATGATCCGGTCAAAAAGCCCGGCTGGCGGTTCAAGTTGAAATTTCTGATGATTGCCGTTCATGTAACTTGTCATTCCCGCGCCACACCTACGGGTGGCGTGGGAATGACAGAAAAAAACGCAACTTCCCTATATATTAATACGAAAAAGAAGCGCCTTTTGGTGCGCTTCTTACTTGTCTAAAATCGTCCGAGATCGTATCTCGCACTCCAATAGTCCGAGATACGATCTCGGACGGAATTATCGAAAACTGCCATTATCTAAACACTGTTTAAGTTTAATTAGCGCTCGGCGATGACGGCTTTTGGCAGTATTGAGAGATTCACCCAGCCTTTCGGCAATCTCTCGAAAATTAAGCTGGTTGTCATAATAAAGCGATAAAACGGTTTTGTATCGCGGCGATAAACTTTCCGTAGCCAGCGCCAATTTCGCCCTTGATTCCAAACGGCAAGAAATTTCGTCCGGCAAAGGATCAAGGCTAGCGAGACCGGCAAGCAAGAAATTTTCTCCTTTTTCATTTTCGAAACTTGAGAAAGGCACCGTTTTTTTCTTCTTCAGCCAGTCAATCGCCGTATTTTTAGCGATAGCGAAAATCCAGGTTTTGAACCCCGAACCAGGGCATTCGGTTCGGTACGGGGCAAGATTCTTCTCGGGATTGAATTTATGAAGATTGCGCCACATTTTTATAAAGACTTCCTGCGTAATATCCTCGGCCTCTTTTGAATCGCCGACAAACGATAAGCGAAATTATAAACCGGCTTTAGGTATTTTTTAATCAAAATTTCCAAAGGCTCTTGGTTGCCGCTTTTAAGATAATCGCTGATAAGTTGCGCGTCAGACTTTATCGACATATTTTCATTCATATCACATCCTTGCCTTCCCCGCCAGCCCCCGCCACTGTTTCAGCCATAATAATCGGAGGGCATTCCTCACGATTACCTCGTAAAATATATACCCAGACCAAAACATCCCCCGCAATATTGCGGAGGATGTTTTCAAAGACAAGAATATCTGCCTCTTTAATTTATCTGTTCGCCGACCGAGAAACTGGTGAATTCCAGATCGTTGACCGGGATCAGGTCGCGGATGTTGTAACCCTTGGCGGTAAAGATGGCCATCGTCGGGAATTTGTGGAGAATATTGCCGGCGTCCCTCCAGTAGAGGTCGAATCCGTGCTTGTAGATCGGGGCGTAGGAGAAAGAATCGATGACCGGCTGGCTGATGATTGAGATTTTATTCCAGTCCAGTTTGTACTCATTGAAGATCTCGATCGAGGCCAGTTTGCGGCGGAAGTTGTTCTCAAGAAGGTAGACATCGGGGTTGTCTTCAATCTTAATCAAGCTGGCGGTCGACACGGCGTTGAGAGAAGCGCTCGAGACGGTTTTGATGGCGGCAGCGCCATAGCCGGAACCATTGAAGACATCAATTGAGCGAACAGGAAGTTTCAGACCGTTCTGAATGACCCAGATATCGTTGGAACCAGTCGCTTTCATTAGGGTATATCCGGTCTTGTTGGCCGCTGAAGCGGGAGCAAGAGCACCTGTGGACGGAGTCGCTGGTGTAGCCGGAGTGACACCCGGTGTGGCTGGTGTGGCCGGGGTAGCTGGTGTGGCAGGAGTGCCAGTCGTGGTGAATGTGTTGTCGGTGTAGGAACCGATGTTGCCGGTGCTGTCTTTGGATTTGACCTGATAGTGATAGGTGGTGCCGGCTGAAAGACCAGTCAGGGCTAAAGAATGAGCGGTAAGGTAAGCAGTGGTTTTCTGTTCCGAACCATAGGCAGTGGTCAAGCCATAGACAACCCAGGAAAGTGACGCTTCGCCGGTTGTCCAAGTAATTGTCGCCGTGGTGTCCCCTGCTGTCGCTGTAATCCCACTGATAGACGGAGATGAAACATCGCCGCCGCCGCCGCCAGAACTACCGCCAAGAAAAGCCGGGGTTGTGTCAGACGCTTCGCTGCTGTACTCAGATAAATCACCATTACTAACAACCGTCTTAATTTTATAGTAGTAAGTCGTTGCCGCTATAAGACCGGTGCTTGAATACGAGGCGCTAGCCGACGAACCAATCAAGCTGAACGCGCCGCCTGAAGTCGTACTGCGATAAATATTATAGGTGCTCGCCCCTCCCGCGGCAGTCCAGGTAAGATTTATCTGGCTGCTTCCGGCGTCAGCCGCCACCAGCCCGGTCGGAGCGCAGATGGTGGATGTCGGAATAACTCTCACGGTTTGAGTGGTTGTTGAAGTCAGAACTATTTGGGAATAGCTATTGCTAGTGCAATCGGTAGTAAAGGGGAAATTGTTTGTCAGATAACGGCGTTCGTTGGACCGGAGCGTGAATATGGAGGTTGCCGACAACACAATATCAACATAAGTGGTACCAATTGTCATTGACGTCGAGCTGGAGTTGGCCATAACGACCAGAGTGTAATCGCCCACCGTTATGTTGGTGTCCTCGCTAAAAGTCAAAGCATCCTCGCTCGCTGCCAGCGCAAAAAATGGCAAGCCCAGCAAAAGAACAAATGAAAATAATATAAGATATTTAGGCATAGAGAAATTAGTTTAATTAAACCAACATTACCCCGACCACCAATTTGTTTTACCGGTAAGCTCCACAAGGGCATCCCCGCCCGAGACAAACTATCCGCATTTAGGTCGGGTTAAATCGGGTTAATTACCGAAAATGTTCATTAAAACGGTAAAGTCAGTTCCACTAATTCTGATAAGCTTCAATACTCCATACTTTCCGGGCAAGATGGTATTTGTCGTAGTCGCCGAAATAAGCGTATTCCCAGCCCCAGCCGCTATTGTGACGCCAATATTCGCCGTTGTGGTGGCGTTCTTTACCATAATTTCCCTTACCTGTCCGTCGGTGTCCATTAAAGTAGCTAGCGTGGTTGCGGGAGGCAAAGTTAAGGTCAAAGTTGCGGTATTCGGCGTTTCCAAAATTACATTTTCGGTGTCGATGTCCGTCGCTACCAATGTTTCTGCCGTGTTAGAGGTAGAAGTCGAATTGAGTCCGCCGCCCTGAATAAAGGTTGAAACAGTTGCCGCACCACTTGTCAGAGCGCCAGTTACGCCCAAAGTAGAAGCAGCAGTAACCGCGCCGTCAAGATAAGCAGCGCCATCAACCTCTAAAATTCCAGACACAAAAG
>PFOG01000137.1 GCA_002792395.1 Candidatus Portnoybacteria bacterium CG_4_10_14_0_2_um_filter_44_20
TGCCAACATCAATTCCCAACCTTCCTTTCGGCTTTGCTGTAAATAGACCTTGGATCCAGTTAAGCATCGAATCTTTACACAACTAAGTTAATTATGTCTCTAGGGATAATTAAAGGAACATCACACCCTTTAATTATATACCACTACGCGGGAAAATACGACAAGAAGTTATCCACACAACGATGTATGATGTATCAAGTATCAGGTATTACGTATTGCGAACCGCCTTTTTTAATCCGGTTATCAGCTTGCGAATAAAAACTGCTTTAATTTCTAATTTTGAATTTTGATTCAATTTTCAATTTTTTAATGACGAAACTATTTTACCGAAAATTAAGGTTAATTCCTGAGCCTCCTGCCATAATTTTCTAATTTCATTTTTCTTGTCCGGCACGCATCTTGCTAACATTCTTAGCCAATGCTTAGTTTCTTGAATTTCCTTTTTGCAAATAAATATCTTGTTCCTAAAGTCTTTCCTGGAGCTGGCAGCATTTGCTTCGCAATAATTCGCGCCAGTGCTGGTTGCCGATCTGATTATTTGGCTAATAATCGGCTTTGTTATGGCATCTTGTTTAACTTGTTTGCACAGCTCAATTACATTCTCGCCAAACACGGCAGTTCTTTCTTCCAAGTCGTATTTACTAATTTTGTTTGGAAATTCAGTCATTCAAAATTAATTCGAAATTATAAATTCAGAATTCAAAATTATCGCACTCCATACCTTATACTTAATACTTGCTACTTAATACTCTGCTCGCTCGCTCCTCCTGTTTCCGGAACCGGCGCCTGCGTTCTTTGGTCGGGCGACATCGCTGGCGGAACAATCGTTTCCAGGGCGCCGCGTCCGGCGTTAAGATTGCCCAGAATCTCTTTAACTTCTTGATTGTCCGGATTCAACTCGGCAATTTTTGCAAACTGCTCCTTGGCCATATCTTTGTTCCCCTGAGTATCATAGACCAAACCAAGAAAATATCTAGCGTTCGAATAATCAGCACTTAATTCCACGGCTCTCTCTAGAGCCGCCCGAGCATTGGCCATCTGGCTGTCTTTATAGAACAAGAAGCCCAGCTGAAAAGCGGCTCCGGCGTCAGTAGGATTCAGGCTGTAATAGTCGAAGCTTTTCTGGATTGCGTTTTTGATATCGCCCTGCCGGGTATAGGCCTGGGCCAAAAGTAAATGGGCAAGACTGTAATCCGGCTTGATCTGGACCGCCCTGCTCAATGCGTCAATGCTCTTGGCGACATCTTCATTCCATTTCTGTTTTAAGGCGTCTATCTTTGTCTGGTCTGGTTTTTCGGCGGACGACATCTGGTTCAGCTGTGTTTGTATTTTATCGGCGGCGGCGAGATAAGCGCGGCCCAAGTCGGACCAAGGCGCCGGATTCTGCGGCTCCAAGGCAACAGCCTTTTCGTAAGCCATTGTCATCCAACCTTCCGCTCCGTCAACAAAAAGTAATACGTTTTCATAGACATATCCGAGATTCGTCCAGTTCGCCGATTCGCTGGGACCAAGAATTTGCGCCTGTTGGGCGAAAGAAACCGCTCTCGCC
>PFOG01000056.1 GCA_002792395.1 Candidatus Portnoybacteria bacterium CG_4_10_14_0_2_um_filter_44_20
TCCACGCGCCCAAAAGTGCGCTCCGGTGTAGTTTCTGTCTTTGCCCTGCATTCTGGCAATCGCGATAGCGCTTTTGCCTTTCAGAAACCCGATGATCGAACGGTAAAACCTATTCCAGTCTCACCAGTAGAACTGGTGGATTACCTTCTGGTAAAACTATTTAAGACCCCAACTAACGATCCCCAATTTAAACCGATGAAATCATATTTCTAAAATTAAGTCAATAGCGAGCAACTCAAAACGGCCAGGATAACATCTTAGCCGTTTAATACATTAAGTTTTTTATCTTGAGAAACTAAAAATAACAATCGACTAAAAGGATTACACTGTCGTGATTTCTTTTTCCTTGCTCTCTCCCATCTCATCCATCTTCCCATTGTAATCATCGACCATTTCTTGCAATTCATCTTTCGCGCGGAACTTATCGTCTTCCCTGATCTTACCATCGCGGGTTAAATCCTGAATTTCTTTCCAGGCTTTTTCGCGGCGAAGACGAATGGTAATTCTTGCCTCCTCCAGCTTATCAGCCAAAATACTCAACAGCTCTTTCCTTCTTTCTTCATTAAGAGAGGCGACATTAACACGAATAACATCGCCATCAATTGACGCTGATAAGCCGGGGCGCGAAGTGGTAATGGTTTTTTCAACTTCTTTCAGAATGGTTTTGTCCCAAGGCTGAACAATCAGCATCCGAGGCTCCGGAGCGTGAATACTGCCCAGCTGCTTTATCGGAAGTCTTTGGCCATAGCACTCAACAATAATATTTTCAACCAAGGCGGGCGTAGCCCGGCCAACCTGCAATCCGTTCGCCTCTGTTTTTAGATGTTCGATGGCCTTATCGAAATCTGGTTTTATTTTATTAATGATTTCTTTATACATACCAGGCTGCCAACCGACTACTGACTACCGTCTACGGTTTAAGAATCTCCGCGGTAGTCGGTAGACGGTAAGCGGTGGTCAATTTATAGACTCAACATTAATCCCTCGAGAATCAGTCTTGAATTAAAACTCGAGCTACCTAAAAGATATTTAGTCTCTACGATTTTTTTTAAAATATCGTTAGTTCGCCGTAGCTCATAAAAACATTTTTCCTTCTCAAGGAAACCACCAAAAATCGCTGAGTCGTCGCATCCGGCTGAAAAAAGAAGCGAGTCGCGAAAAAGACTAATCCACTGATTTAAAACCCTGGTTGCTAATTCAGTATCTTTAGAAAGAGCTTCGGCATATTTAAATTTGGAATTTAGATCTTTTCCGAGCAGCTTAAATAAGTCCTTCGTGATTTTTCTTTCTTCCTGAACAATTTCTGGCCGATCCAAATAACTGATCGCGATTCCTGGTCGGCCAACCGCATGCCTCAAAACATTCTTCAATTCTTCGTCGCTAAATTTAATCTTTTTTTGCCCCAATAAACATTCGGTTATCTCTCGGTCACCCACTGACAGAAACTTGATCAACAAACAACGAGACACTATGGTTGACAACAAATTCTGATAACTCGAGCTGATTAAAATTATAATAGTCTTAGAAGTTGGTTCTTCTAGCGTTTTTAAAAACGCGTTAGCTGCTTCGCGGCTTAATCTATCGGCCTGATCTATAATAATAATCTTGTACGGTCCGTAATAAGGAAACAAGCTGACTGAACGGCGAATGTCTCTAATTTTGCCGATGCCTATTTCTAATTCTTTCGTCTTTCCCTTGGCCTCGATTATTTCCGGCTCAACCAGCAAAACATCGGGATGGCTATTTTTTTCAATCTCTTGGCAAGAACGGCATTCCCCACAAAAATGAAGCCGCATTTCTACGACGGAATCCACCGAAGCACCCTCTTTCGCTCTCCGAGCATTAGAAGATTCGCCATTCGCGCTCACCCCCCGCCCTTCGGCCGCGGTCTTTTGCGAAGGTGGAGAAATTTGAGAATCAGTTGCGGCGCCAATAGATGGCCCGGCCGGCCCCTTTTGACACTGCAATGCTTTTGCGAATTCCAACGCCACCGTTCGCTTGCCTAAATGCTCGGGACCGACAAATAAATAAGCATGCGCCAGCTTATCATTGACAATGCTTTTATTGAGAAATTGGATGATTTTTTTATGGCCGATGATCACGATAAAGAATTACGAGTTACAAAGAGATTATCTCAAGCTCCGCTTATTAACGGGAGACATTGCAACGAAGTCTTTATCGAAGACTTCGTTTATAAACCTCCAGATGCTCCAAGGCCATACCGGTTCCTCTGACAACGCAAAACATCGAATCGTTAGCCAACGAACACCCCACTCCCGTTGATTCGGTAATCAACTTGTCTAGATTGCGGAGCTGTCCACTTCCACCAGACAAAACCATGCCCCCGTCCATCACATCGGCCGACAATTCCGGCGGGGTATCGTGCAAGACGGTTTTAATGGTCTGAATAATCTGCCTCAACTGCTCTGAAATTGCCGTGCAAATTTCGTTAGTTTTCACCTCAACAATGTGCGGAAGACCAGTGATGAGGTCCCGGCCCCGAACTTCAAAGATACTCTCCTCGTCGACCGGCAAAGCGCTGCCAATTTTTATTTTGATTTCCTCGGCCGTTCGCTCTCCAATAGCCAGATTGTATCTTTTTTTGATATAGTCGCTAACGGCTTGATCTATCTTATTTCCACCCACCTTGGCCGAAGCGCACGAAACAATACCGCCCAATGAAACAACAGCCACCTCAGTTGTCCCGCCGCCGATATCAATAATCATATGACCAACCGGTTCATTGATCGGAATGCCGGCGCCGATCGCGGCCAAAATCGGTTCCTTGACAACATAGGCCGCCCGAGCTCCGGCCTTCATTGTCGCGTCAACGACCGCGCGTTTTTCGGTTGAAGTAATACCGGCCGGAACCGCCACCATTACTTCGGGACGAAAAATTTTTATACGCCCCGTTGCTCTGTTAATAAAATATCGCAGTAGCGCTTCAGTTATCCGGTAGTCGGCAATAACTCCGTCACGCATCGGCCGGGAAGCGACGATCGTCTCCGGCGTCCGGCCCAGCATCTCCCGCGCCTCATTGCCCACAGCCAAAACACGGTTTTCTTCCACCGAAACCGCGACAACAGTTGGTTCATTGATAATGATTCCTCTGGGCGGAACATAGACCAAAGTATTAGCAGTGCCAAGGTCTATGCCAATTTTTTTAATAAACAAGGTAAAATTCGAAGTTCGAATCTCGAAGCTCGAAACAAATTACAAATTCTAAATCCAAATGACCAAAACAGACGTTTTTCACCCTTCGGGTGACCACCCGTAGGGTGGGAATTTTGGTTATTGGATATTGTTTCGGATTTCGGATTTCGGATTTCGATATCCGGATTTTAAAACAAGAATTGTTCCGCTTAACTATCAACCCGTTCAACATCAGCACCAAGCTGTCGCAGCCTACCAGACAAGTCTTCGTATCCTCTCTCAATCTGATAAATATTATCAATTTCTGTTTTACCTTCGGCGATCAAGGCGGCTATAACCAGAGCCATGCCGGCTCTAAGATCGGGGCTGATCAATTTTTTGCCGAATAATTGTGTTGGACCCTCAACAACAACCCGATGCGGATCGGCCATAATGATATTCGCCCCCATTTGAGTCAATAGATCGGAAAAAAGCAACCGGCGGTCATAGATAACTTCGTGAATTAAACTACTGCCCTCTGCTTGGGTCATTAAAACAGTATAAGCCGATTGCAAATCTGTTGCAAATCCCGGATACTCGTGCGTCTTGATCCCGCAGGCTTTGATCTTTTTTGATGGAGAAATCTTTACGCTATTTTTAGCTAATTTATAATTAACTCCCGCTTTGTCAAACTGCGCCCAAAGCGCCTCTAGGTGCGCTGGTTCGCAATTATTTATTAAGACGCTGCCGCTGTTTGATGCCGCCGCCATCGTCGCAAAAGTTCCAGCCTCGATTCTGTCCGGAATAATTTCATATTCTCCACCGCCCATTTTTCTCACGCCCCGGATCACAATAGTCGAAGTTCCAGCTCCATTGATTTTAGCGCCGATGGAATTTAGAAAATCAGCTAATGCTGAGATCTCCGGCTCCATAGCGCAATTCTTTAAAATCGTAATACCATCAGCCAAACAGGCAGTCATCATCAAACTTTCGGTCCCCGTAACGGTTATTGTCGGGAAAAAAATATTCGCTCCCTTTAATTTTTTCGCCGTCAGACGATAATAATTATCTTCGGTTTCTAAAACAGCGCCCATTTTCTCGAAACCACCCAGAAACAAATCTATCGGCCTTGTCCCGGCTCCGATAACGCATCCGCCCGGATGCGGAAAACGCGCTTCGCCTCTGGTCGCCAAAAGCGGCCCAACAAACATTATCGAGGCCCTGAATTTATTGACTAATTCCGCCGGCAAAGTCGTGCTGTCGCTATTTTTTTGTTTCACTCCCACCGCGCCACCGGCTCTTTTCTCTACGCTGTGCCCCAACGCCCTAAGCATTTCCCCCGCCCGAAACACGTCTTCGATCTCCGGCAAATTCTTTATGACAATTACCTCTTTTGTCATCAAGGCCAAAGGCAAGGCCTTCAGCGCCGCATTCTTGCTTCCGCACACGTTAATTGTACCCGTTAGCGGCTTTCCGCCGTGGACAACAAACTTAGGCATAACATACATAGATATTTCTCTGTTTACACCCTCATCTTACCCCAAATAATCTGCTCTGACAAGCGACAAAAAAACCGTGCGGTCCTTTATAAATTCCGTTATATATTTTATAATTACTAGCGAGCCACCGAGGCAAAAGCATGTTTTTACCCGTAACGAGCGACGTAATTTCAAGCGCTGTCGCGACACGCGACAGCGCTTATACTTCTATCGTATGACTATCACTACCCGCCGCCTCATTTTTTGGGGCTTAGTTATAATTTTTTTTACCATAACTCCCCTGATAATCGCCTACGGCCTAGGCTATAGTTTTGATTGGCAGAAAAAAACATTCATTGAAACCGGCTCTTTTTATTTTGCCTCCAGTCCAACCAGCGGCACAATATATATCAACAACAAGGCCAGCGGCAAAACAAATAAATACATTAAACGATTGCTACCAAGAGAATATGAAATCGTCATCAAAAAAGATGGCTATCAACCATGGGAGAAACGGTTAAAAATCGAGTCCGGTATCGTCACCGAGGCAAGAAATATTCTTTTGGTTCCCCAAAATCCGAAAATCGAAATAGTTCAAAAAGATGTCGCCCAGAATTTTTCGCTGTCCGCTTTCACGCTAACCAAGACAGAAAAACAAAAAATCGAATTAGCCAGCACCACCGCAAATACCTTCTTTAAAAACTCACCCTACCAATTGGTAAACGATGATATTTTTTATCTGAAAATCACCGATTATATTTTATACAAAACTGATTTAGGCAAAATAAAAAAGCAGCAAACATCTCTTGAGCCACTGCCAGTCGACTCGTACAAAATTTCCGTTTCACCGGATGAAAAATCCATTGCCGCACTCGGCAAAACTGGACGCCTTTTTCTCCTTAACGCCGGCCAACGAATCTTCGAAGAAATAGCAGCGAGTAATATCAAAGATGTCCAATTTTCACCCGACAACAAAAAACTGTTTTATTATTCTGAAACGGAATTAGTAGTCCTTTATCTGGACAAAATTCTAATCCAACCTTATAAAGAAAAAGGACAAAAAGAAACCGTTACGCGTTTCTCTGAAAAAATTAATTCGGCCATCTGGTATCCGGAAGACAACGAACATATTATTTTTGTTGTCGGCGACACCGTCAAATTAATCGAGCTTGACGATCGTGGACAAAGAAACATATATGATCTTGTAAAAATGCAGAAATTTGCGAAAGGTACTTGGGAAAATCCACAGACCATCTACGACTCAAAAAAAGAAAGACTGTATTTCATCAATAATAACACGCTTTATTCTCTCCAAATAAAAACCGGCCAATTGTGGTAAGCAGAGGGGTGCGCCAAGACAACTTGCCAAACCATTTCAATTCGTGTTACGTTTTTAATAAAGAAAGGCCAGAGGAGATTATATAACAAAAGAAGGCTGACGTTCTTTTACAACAAGATTATATTTTATTAAAAGGGCAAAAGGGGAAGATAAAAAGACACAGGGATGAAAAAGAAAATGGGAGAAAAAAACGATATACTTTCGACAGAAGTCAACGAGAAGGCAAGAAAAATTTTTATAGGCGATGGCGAATACAAGGAATTCCTCGAATTTTTGGTTGATGGCCTCGGAAACGCTTATGACACCCTATCCTCGAAACCGGAACCTACCCCCGAAACTGTAGCAAATCTTTTCGCAGACTTTAATGCGAAATTAAATGAAAAATTAATGAGCCTTACTGCCGAACAAGGGCTCACGATTGCCAAAGAATTTTCTAGGAAGTCTCACGTGGAATTTTTTGCGCTAGTATCAGCCGAGCAACGCGCGGAAGCAAAAAACGGCGGAGGACCGTTTTTAAAGTGGGTCTTTGTTTATCAGAACATTATCGGTATTCTGGCACCTTCTCCGTGTAGCGGTTGCGGCGGCCATGGTCACGACGACCATAAGTGCAGTGGCGGCTGCGGTGGAAAATGTGGCGAGAGTTGCACTCGCAAAGAAGATGAGTCCTAAGTCGCATAGCCCAAAGAATCAATCCGGCCTTGACGAGGT
This sequence comes from Candidatus Portnoybacteria bacterium CG_4_10_14_0_2_um_filter_44_20, assembly GCA_002792395.1. GTDB lineage: Bacteria > Patescibacteriota > Minisyncoccia > Portnoybacterales. Next base: position 6,658 of record PFOG01000056.1, read on the forward strand.
ATGGCGGCGATGAAAAGACCCCAAAAAAATAACACGACACCGCGCGATAAAAAAACGCCACACAAACATACATCAACAACATCGCAACAGGGCATAAGGTGCCAGAAATGCGGTGACACAAAGAATCTGCAAAAAGTCATTGCGACCTACGACAATGAACAAAGCATCTTGATTTTTTGCGTAAAATGTACTGCTGCCTTTGAGCGAATGAAGCAAAAAAGGGCCGGTGCTGACAAAAGCTTAACGGCAGCGCAATACGCGATGCTAGTCGTAGAGTTTCTTGCGGACAAAAATCCTGCCCTTGAAGGTAGTTGCTGCCAAAAATGCGGGCAGAATGGCAGAGAACGCATGGGCAGACACCATCCTTATCCTCAAAGGCACTTCGGCAGGATGATAATCCTTTGCAATCATTGTCATGAGAATATCGAGCAAGAAATTTTTCAGCAGGAGTTAGTGGATAAAAAAACGTTGAGAGAACTACCAAGGGAAGAATATGCTAAATTAACTCTCCGTTTTATAAGTAATGATGCCGAAAACAAACGCCTAGAAAAGGTTTTAAGTAAATATCCTCATCCGACAAGAGATGAATTAGAAGAATTGAGGGGTACAAATCAGCTTCTTAACGATGTCATTATTGAACTAGCTAGAACATCAGTTAAGATAGAAAATATTTCCGCCTACCTAAAAGAAAAAGGGGGACGAAGGGCGTCGTGGCTTCTGGACAAGGCAAGAAAAATGCAGAGAGCCTCCTTGTCACTCCAAGAACTAAAAAAAGACTTTTTAGAAATTGAAGACGCCATTAAAAACCGGCAATCTCTTGATTAGCCAGAACACCCCCGGCAAAGCCGGTGGCTTGATGAGTGGGATCGCCTCAAAGGCGATCCTTTTCCATCTGCTCGTTTAATTTGTTAATCAAGCTTTTTAGAATTTTCCGTCTTCGCCGGTTTCGCTCTGTTCGCGGATGTATTTCCTGATGATCTCTTCATCAAAACCAACCGTGGAAACAGCATGGCCTCTCGCCCAGAAATGGGCACCGTTGTAATTTCTCTCCCTGCCTCCGAGCCTCGCGATGGCAATCGCACTCTTACCCTGGAAGCCAAGCACCGACGCGACAGCGTGTTTGGGCGGAATTTCGAGCACATGTGGACATGATCCGGGCTCAAGGTACTTTCTGCCTGGCAAGTTCGTGGAATATCCTGCCCAGTTCTTTCCTGATTTTGCCATACAGCACGTTCTTTCTCCGTTTCGGCACAAAGATTACGTGGTATTTGCAGTTCCATTTTGAATGAGATAAACTTTGATAGAGGTTAGACATGGTATTGTTTTTGAGCCATGGCCATTCATCAGGCCATTCTCATTATACATGCCATGTCTTTTTTGTGGCTGCCGGAACGGTAAAACCTGTGCAAGTCTCACCAGTAGAACTGGTGGATTATCTATGGGTAAAAC
>PFOG01000066.1 GCA_002792395.1 Candidatus Portnoybacteria bacterium CG_4_10_14_0_2_um_filter_44_20
GGCCTTATCCGCCGCTTTTACATAGATATAACTCCTTAATTTCTGGTCTTTTAATAAATATGGGCTTTTTGCCTCCGTCCACTCTTTCGCGTCTATTCGTGTTACATCTTTTTTTCGTGTATTTTCGTGTATGGCATAGCCAGCTATACCGGATATCTTGTCTTGCGTGGCAAAAACTAAAAACCGCTTGCCATTAAAAATGACGGGGTCAGCCGCGATTTCCGGCACGAACGATTCCGGCGGGTCTGTGTCCCGTGGGGACACCCACGAAGGAACACTAATATCAGCGCGAATTGACACTAATAAATTTTTAGCCGTTACTTTTGTCTCTGTGCCCCTTCCGTCGTTAAGAAGTGCCTTTTCTTCGCGAATTTCAATCTCTCCGCTTCCTTCCTTTTTCGCCTCAAAAATCGCCGAGAAAATTAAACCACTCCCGCCATTAAATCCGCCGGGCGTAATGCCGCTGAAAGACACGAATCCACACGAATCCTGGGCTCCGCCGCACGAAACATCGCTAATATTTTCGTGTTGATTCGTGTTCTTATTCGCGTCTTTTGGTGTTTCGGCCTTCGGCCGTTCTACCCAAAAATTCACGATTGAATTCCCGTCGCGGATTTCTTTTAAATCCAAAAGGTCTGTCGGAAACACAATCTTCCCCTCAAGGGCGTTAATATCTTCGTTTTCGGTATTCAAAACCACATCAACTTGAAATTGCTGATTAATTCCGATTTCTTGAATGGGTGATGATAATTTTAACTCAGCGGCGCTTACCACGCCAGGCCACGCAAAAAGGAAAGCAAAGAATACACTGAACAACACGAAAGGACACGAATTTTTCGTGTTACTTCGTATTCTTATTCGTGTATTTTTGTGTAGCATTGCTTTCATATTCGTGTTTTTTCGTGTCTTACGAGGAATGGTTTTCTATCATTTGTGAAAATAACCCTCTTGATATAGAGCTTCGGGGAGGCAAAGTTTATAAAATACCCAAGCTCATATTTGCTGTTTCTTAGATAGGAATAAATTTGGTCTAGAAACATTTTTGGAATTTTTTCTACTGCTTTCAGTTCAATTAGAATTTTCTCATCAACAATAAAATCTGGCCGGTACGAACCGATAAGTTTGCCTGTTTTTGGAGAGAATATCTGGATAGATTTTTCTTTTTCGAATTGTATATTTCTTTCATTTAATTCCTCTGCGAATGCTTTTTGGTAGATTGTTTCTTTAAGTCCTGAACCGAAACTTTTACGAACCTCAAAAGCCGCCCCCTGTATTTGATAGCTCAACTCTTTATACAATAATTTTCCGTGTTGTTTCGTGTCCATATTTTACTTCGTAAAAAAACACTAACGGTCGCTAATATTAAACTAATAAATACTAAAATTTTCGTGATATTTCGTGTCCATATTCGTGTAATTTCGTGTATGGTTAGCTTTGCTAACCAGTCCAGTAGTATGCCATTATTGAAAAATCAACCAAATCAACTTTGCCGTCGTTATTCAAATCAACGGATGCCGGCGGACTCGGCCTTTTATACCAATACGCGGCAATGGAAAAATCAACAAGATTGACGCGACAGTCATTGTTCAAATCAGCTTTCGGCGGGCATTTTGAGGGTTGGGTAAAAACCGTCTTGTTGCCGACAAGAAAACTTACGGTTTTGCCAAAAGAGCTAATTGCTCCTCCAACTGCCGCTTTTGATTTTGCAAAATGCTGTTCCATTGCAAGCGGCGATGTATCAAAATTGTATAAATACACGCCGTCCTTATCAGCCGGCGTTTTTCCAAAAAATTCTTCTTCTGAATTTACTGCTATGGTAATCTCTGAATTTGGCACTGATTGCCCAAAAATCGCGACATTGTCGCCGCGCTTCACTTCGCTTTTATCAACCGCGATGGTCGGCGCGACAAAAATACCACTCACATTGGTGGTGGCGCCGGAAGTAACGCTGAC
>PFOG01000139.1 GCA_002792395.1 Candidatus Portnoybacteria bacterium CG_4_10_14_0_2_um_filter_44_20
CCCACTTTATCATTGGTCTTGTTACAACATTCCAACATTCTGCAGAATGCGTGTCAAATCATTTAACTATCTGACCGAAATGAGGTTTTGATGAGCATTGAAAAATCTGACCGAAATCTTCTTATTAATGTCGACTTTTAGTATCTTGTTCTTTTGTTGGTAGGTCATGTAAAGCGTCCCCAGCTTAACATCAATATCTCTTTTCAATTGAGCGGGATTTAAAGAAAGATAAATCTTCTTTAATTCCTGTCTTTTGTTTTCCGAAACTTCTTTTGATTCCATTGCTCTCTGGTAGGGAGTCCTGGTCTGGTCGTAGCGGCGATGAATTCTGCCCCCGACTCTTTCCTTGGAAACAAGCTTTATCACCGGCTGGAAGAAATTCTTAAACAATCTTAATTCATTCCGGTAAAGGTCGTTCAAAATCCTAAGTTCTGATTCCGTATCGTATCTGACATAACCGATAAACTTTTTGACGTGCGTCCAATTCTTTTGCTCCACTAAACAATTGTCATTTTTCTTGTACGGTCTGGAGCGCGAGAAATCCAACCCTTCTTTCTCCGTATATCTGAACAAATGAGCGTTGATGAATTCAGAGCCATTATCCGAGTGAATCTCTTTCCAGGGGAAGGGATACCTGGCTCTGGTTCCCTGAATTCCCAGGAAGGTTCTTTCTTGAGCTTTGCCCATGACAATCTCTCCTTCCCACCAACCGGAGCTGATGTCGGTCGAGGATAACGTATTCAGGAACTCTCCCGCCGCCGAGCCGCCGCAATGCTCCACAAGGTCTATCTGGATATTGCCCAATTCCCGCCTGTTTTGTTCTCCAAATACTTTTACCGGTATCTTCTGATAAAGCAGGGGGTGCATTTTGCGCCGGTATTTTCTCTTTATCCGTTCAATCTCTTTCTGATGTTTTAATTTCCTGTCTATGGTTGCGGATCCAATTGTCTTGAGCTTGGCAGCCGTCTTGTCGGAACAATCCAGTTCGTCCAACAATCTTAATTTGTCTGTTTCCGATTTCAGCAGGGGCTCCAACCTTTGTCCGCAGGGGTAATCAAAGATCCGCCACATCTGGACCAGGGCCGGTTTAACGGAATTGTCGTAGAATTGTTTTCGTTTCTTCCTTTGGGCCTTGTCCTTATCCAGATTGCTCTTTGGCTTCAGTTTTTCCATGAGATACCTTCTATTCAGTCCGGTTCTTTTCTCGGCTTCGTCAAGCAACCCGCTGCGCCCTTTCTTTGGCTTGGTTTTCAAATATTCTGACCTTAATTCTTTAAGGTATTGGTTGCGTGATTGCATGTTCATCATGGAAGTAAAAAGAGGTTAATTTTAAAGACCCTTCCTCATTTTACTCCAATAATTTTCGGTCAGAAATTAGATGATTTAACCGATACCCCTATAGTCAGATTTTAGATGATTTAATACGGAATGTTGGAATGTTGTTTGCGATGTGATATAATGATTTTGTATGGCGAAAACGACAAAAACAGGCAAACAGCTGGAGCGGTACT
>PFOG01000149.1:0-956 GCA_002792395.1 Candidatus Portnoybacteria bacterium CG_4_10_14_0_2_um_filter_44_20
CTGGCATTGTCCAAACGGCAGACAAAAGTTGAATTTCCTTCGGAAGCGGAAAATTCAAAAACGATTGTGCTGGTGGCGATTGCTTGCGGTGAGCTTGTCGAATCCGTCTGCGACACCAAAATTGGAGTGCTGGTCGCATAAGTTTCCGGCGGAATAAGATCTTCTTCGGTGGTCGAAGCGGTTTCTTCCGGCGTTGAAGTGGCTGTCGATGATTCGGGCGGTGATTCCTGTCCGCCAATCTCCTCAACCGGCACCGGTGATTTCGCGCCAGCGCCAAGCGGCACAGTCGGATTTGAAACCAGCGCCACCGGCAAATCATTCGCGCTTGTTTCCGTGGCCAAGCCTAATTGATTCTCTATGTCGTTATTACCGATATCGCTTGCCTCTCCCAAAACCATCTCATTCGATGAACTCAGAGCAAGTGGCATTTTAGACACAATATTTATTGGCTGAGGGAAATTTTGGGGGATTATATTAACAATCGGCGCGTCATCTTCGCCGCCTCCCTCCTTTGGCAAAGAGCCTGTCCCGAACTCGTTTCGGGAAGGGTTGGGGTGGATTTCTCCCAATTGATTAATCGCCGCCTGATTGATGGTCAAACCTTCGGGCAAAGCGGGAGGCGCGACCGATATGTCAGAACCTCCGCCAACCAAACTCAACATAGAGGCAGACAAGGAACCGATTTTTGAGACGGCACTGCTCCACAAATTTTGCGCCCAACCACTAACTTGTTCGTAAGCTCCGTAAACGGAAAAAATCGGTGGCGCGACCGCGGGCGCCATGAAGCCATAAATGCCGGTCAACAATCCTTTATCCAAAAACGAGAGTGAAGAAGGAGGCGGCGCTTCCAATAAATTCCTATCTTTTTCCGCCTTGGCCACCTCTTCCTGGAAAATTCTGATTACTTCTACGCCGGATAGCACGGCTTTTTTGGACAATCTTTGCCAGTAGGCGGA
>PFOG01000149.1:1124-1487 GCA_002792395.1 Candidatus Portnoybacteria bacterium CG_4_10_14_0_2_um_filter_44_20
AAAGCTTTTTTTAGAATTTCGTTCTCCACCGTGACCGAGCCGATGATCCGCTTTAACTCGTCGGGTGATTGACCAGCCGGCCATTTCTTTTTATGAACACTTTCACCGATAAAGATTGAAGAGCCTTTATCGCGAAATATCTTGCGCCATTTATGAACGACTGATTGAGCCAAGTCGTAACGGCGGCAAATTTCTTCGATGGTTGTGTTCTTTTGGAAACTTTCCAGCACAACCTGCATTTTAAACTCTGGTGTATGAATTCTTTTGTCCCGCAATGGTTCGGGATTATTGGTGTTTGTCATGTAACCTCCGATTTAATGGTTCTACATATTTTAGAACTCTCTTGCCCTACTGTTCAATATA
>PFOG01000196.1 GCA_002792395.1 Candidatus Portnoybacteria bacterium CG_4_10_14_0_2_um_filter_44_20
TTCGTGGCGCTCGCTTTTGGAAAGATGCGAGAACTTTTTAGTTTTTTTTCATACTGCCATTCTATCAAATTTTCGGATTCAAATGCGAAATCGCGTTTGGACAACCGAATAAAGGAAGAGAAGTTTGCTATGGAATCTAGAGCAGATTACGTAGCGGCTAAGGTCGCCGAGAACCTTAGTTACGAAGCTCTTCTGGCGATTATAGGGGCAGTGAGTCCCAGTCCTAATCAGACAGCGAAAGCATGTTTGGAATTAGGCATAGCGCCGGAGGGTGAGAAAGTCGCAAAATGGGTGGCGGTTCTCAAAAGAGAATTTCCATCGTCTCGTGACTTCCTCGGCACGCTGAAACGAATCTACGATCAGAAAACGGAGGCCGAAATGGCTGCAAAAAGCCTAGAAGAAGTATCCCAGGAAACTGACGTAAAAATTATCGATAAAATTGCTGAATCATTCAAAGAAATGCGATTAAAGGTACGACACGATAAAATTCTCGACAGAAGAATTGTTAATGAAAGCCAGATACGAAATGATCTTGAAGATAATTTCGTCAGTCCTTGGATGCGCCGATTAACTGAAAGGCTCAAGAGGGTAAAAGTTTGCGGGCAGGGTGGCATTATTATCGAAAAGAAGCGGTATGCAGATACTGGTTACGAGTTTCATTATGCATCTGGGAAAGATTGTCTCCCCCAAATCGTAAAGGGTTATGCGGGCGACATTGTGGTTAGTTTTTCTCAAGAAGGGAAAAATCTTTTGACTGTTGAGTTGAGGTTCGAGCTGAAAGTGGCGGATATCAAAAAAGCCTACGCTCAAACTCCTTTTTCTGTGGCCAATATAGGAATTAGCCTAATCGAGAAGGCCGGGAATAGGCTTGTTCGTCAAGCAAGGGCTTTGGCTAAGTGGATGGCCAAAAATAATATGGCCGAAGTTATCGAAATAGGAAGAAGGAGTTGATATGATTATAGGCGAGCAGGAGATATTGGAAAAAGCGTCTTTGAGGCTGACGACCGAGAAGATCGATGGAGTTGTATTTTTGGAAGATCTTCTTGTCGAGCTTCCAGGCGGTGAAGTCAAGAAATTCTTTCAAGAAGTAAGCGAAGAGCTAAAAGCGCTAAGTTGTCTTCTGGATATCGATCAAAGAATCGTTGCCGGAGAATTGACGGATAAGGATGTGCCGAAAGAATTGGCGAATCTCGCAAAACGCTTGATGGCCTTTCTGGAAAAATTTGAGGAAGGATCGGTTCCTGGGATTGTGCCCTTGAAAATCAGGGAAGAATTCCAAAGAATCATCAAGGGTTCGTTGGTTGAAGTTCTGTCGTTTCTTAGCGTATTGGGGTTGGCACATCTTGTGTCTGGCCTTGAGAAGTTTTTCGGTAAATAAATAATGCTTTCTGCCGGCTGTCACATGACAACCGGCTTTTTTTTGTTCAAGCTACGGAACATAATTTACAGTCAATTAATTGTAATTTAGCGTCTTCGACCCCTTG
>PFOG01000103.1 GCA_002792395.1 Candidatus Portnoybacteria bacterium CG_4_10_14_0_2_um_filter_44_20
GATTCCACGATCCCTCTTGTTGGCCGAATCATCGGCGCCATTCTCATTATCATTCAATGGTTCTTGGGCAAATTAATTTATACCGCCGGCCTGCTTTTGGACGGCGTCTTGGGCATCAAGAATTTTACCAAAGTTGAAACGGTCCAACACGGCTGGACGGTTGTGCGGGATCTCTGCAATATGCTCTTTGCCCTGATTCTTTTGATCATCGCCTTTGCCACCATTCTGCATCTTGAAACCTACGGTATGAAACAACTCCTCTGGAAGCTGGTCGTCGCCGCCATTCTGATTAATTTCAGCTTTACTCTGGCTGGCGTGATTATTGATTTTTCCCAAGTGCTGACTGTCTTTTTTGTTGAAAATTCAAAAAACGCTGCTACTGGCGGCCAGGTATCAGCCACACTCGTTCTTGGCGGCCTCGGTTTTGATAAACTCTTCGGCTTTGATCAGGGTTTTTGGGCAGCTCTGTCGAATGCAGGGATAACTACTTGGGCTGGCCCAACCATCGGAACATTGATTGAGCTGCTATTGATTATAATTCTTTTAGCCGTTGCTTTGTTCGCAGTCTTAGCATTAGCCATTCTTTTCCTTATCAGAATTATAGTTCTCTGGGTTATTCTGATTTTCGCGCCCCTGGCTTGGCTCTGCATGGTCTTGCCGGCTACCCAATCCATTTGGAACAAATGGTGGGACTATCTCCTCAAATATTCATTTTTCGCCCCCGTCGCTACTTTCCTTCTTTATCTTGCTATTTTACTCATCCAGAAAGGAGAGATAGGAGGCATGGGAACTAATACAGCGGGTGTCCAAAAGCAATATATAAGCTCATTTCTCAACAACCCAATGAATTTTATGCAATACATCATGGTCATCGGCCTGCTTGTAGTCAGCGTTCTGGTCGCGCGGAGTATGGGAATTATGGGTGCCAGCGCCGTTATCAGTATGGGCAAAGGCGCGAAGAGTCTGGCCTTGGGCGCGATTGGGGGCGGAACGGCGGCAGGCGCGGCTTGGGGCTGGAGCAGATATAAAGTCGCAACCGCGCCGGCGGCTGAACGAACTGGCCAGCGCATGGCTCTAACTGCGGATAAGTGGCGACAAAATCGACTCTTAAAATACACGGGCGCCGCTTGGGTCGCTGGCCAAGCGTCAAGAATTCCTCTCGCCTACGCAACGACCGGCCGCCAGGAAATCGAAAAAGACAAGAAAATCTACGGCACGCGAACTACCGATAATCTTGACGCGCTTTTACCTTCTCTTAATCCGGCCGGTAAAGCGGCCGTGATGGAAATTATTGCCGAACGAGGCAAAAGCGAGTTGCTAGAGAAACACCGAAAACATTTTCCGCTCGTTTCCCGCCGAGGCATCAATAAGGAAACTATTCTGACGGCGAATCCAGACTGGGCGAAAGACATTGGCGAAAAAGCAGATGACTACACCAAAAAAGCCATGCAGAAAGGCTTGCTCAACCAAATGTCTGTCAAGACTCTTGAAAACCCAGAAGTGGCGGACAGCTTCAGACGAATGGCCGTTTCAGAACTCGCTTTTGCCAATAGTGTTAATAACCTGCCCGACCACCTTAAGCAGGCAATGCAGAGCGGATTAAATTCCAAAATAGAAAGCTCCGGCGAAAGAGACGACTTTACCAATAAAGACAATCTCGCCCGTCGAAACTCCTACGCTCAAATCACCGGTGATCTTGCTTCGGCCTTCAAAGACAGTATCGGCGTGATAAATCACGCGGCTGTTTCGCAACACATTAAGACCATGACAACGCAACAAGTCGCCCAAATGAAAACAACCGATAAAGACAGTCACGCCCTTTTCGCCCAACACTTAACTAAGATCCAAGCCGCCAATATCGCGAGAAGCGGAATAGTTCCTCCTCAAATTATGGCCAACATCAGCCAGCTCGTGCCGGCGGGCGAGGTTAAAGATTATATAGAAAAATCAGAAGCTTGGGGTGCGCACAACTTAACACCCAACAAAGCCCCGAAACAAATATCATCTCCGCCTCACTTGGCAGGATACACGAAGGAAACAAAATTCTAATCAATTAATTTCTACTGACACCCTATGCCTAACGACCCGCAACAAAATAATAATCTAACTCCTTTCCAGCGCCTCCCCGACGATATTAAAGACGCGATGAGCTCAATAGAAAACGCGGAAATCAATGGAAAAATCGCGGAAAAATATCAGTTAGAGGAAGAAAAAATCTCCCTAATGGTTAATGTTATCGCCCGCGTCATCCTAAAGGAAATTTCTCTGATGGATTTTCCCCGCTCCCTGAAAGATGCTCTTAATATTGACGTTGAAACAACCAAAGCCATGGCCCTAGACATCGCTATTCGCCGGTTTCTTCCGCTGAAAAATCACTTAGGCGACGTTGAAAGCCTAATCAGGAAATTGGGCGGGGAAGTGCCTAAAGGCAGCCCTCTCGCCCAGCCTGCTATTAAAACACCTTCATCCGCGCTTCCACTTCCTCTCTCTTTTCTGCATAAAAATTTGCGGGCCGCCCTAAAGGACACCAAGGAGACGGAGGATCAATTAATTACCTCTCAACCTATCAGGATTGAAGGATTTAACGGCCTGGTCAGGCCGAGTTTAAAAAACTGGCTTTCAGACTATATCCGCCTTGAGGGCGTAGGACCACATTCTCTGCTAGTGCTGACAAGCTATCTTTACAACAGCGTTAATGGGAAAATTCTCAATCCAAGGGAGAGAAAAACCCTCGGCAAGATTCTTCAGTCTTATGACGAAAATTCATCACTCCCTGTTTTGGAGAAAACCGGACTGGTAGCCTTGGAAGAGCTTGAGCGAGAAACATCGGCTATTCCGCCATTACCGCCATCTCCCTTACCAGCAAAAACCCCGGCCATCGCTCCGGCCGCCTCAGAACGATCAACGCCGCAAATTCCTGAACAGCCTTCTGCGCCAATCGATCGCCTTTTTCGGCAAAACACCGAAGAAAAACCTCCTCGACAACAGCCACCGATACCGCCTGTTTTTTCGACCAACCCCCCTCAGAAGCAGGACCCGCCAACGCCAGAAAGAATCTATCAGAAACCGCCTTTCTCTCCCGCGCCGACTCCTCTGCCTGATCCCTTCCAGAAGCAGTCTGCCGCCTGGCAAACTAAAGAAACCCGCCATCCCTCACCATCGGGACAAGGCGGATACTTAGAACCGATAAACGACCTGGAGTCTATTAATCCGGCATCCAGAGCGCCTTTGCCTAGAACAGAATCCCGCCCGGGACAGCGTGGCGCGCAACCACATCAAGATAATAATATTATTGATTTGAAAAATTTCCGGCAATCCTGAAGAATGAATTAGCAGCAAGCTTCTCTCCTATTGTCATTCTGACCCCGCGCTTGATGCGGGGGAAGAATCTCCCCTGCCGCTAGCAGGAAGCCAAGGGTTTCATAATCTTGCATTGTTGATGAGATCCTTCATCCGCCATCTGGCGGACTCAGGATGACATTAACGGTAAGACTTATCAAGGCGTCATGCAATTTAACATCCCACAATTTATTGACGTTGAGGATCGCATTGTCGGCCCGCTAACATTTAAACAGCTTCTCTACTTGGGCAGCGCGGGAGTATTAATATTTTTTATCTGGTATTTCTTTAAACTGTGGGTCTTCGTGATCGTCGGCATACCAATAGGAACCATAGCCATCGCCTTAGCATTTTTAAAAATAAACGGGCGGCCGTTTATTGTCTTTCTCTCCTCTTTTTTTAGCTATCTTCGCAAGCCAAAAATGTATGTTTGGAGAAAAGACGACCAAGGTTAATTCTGAACTCATATTAAATTTTCCCAATCCTCAGACTATCCGAAAGCTGTCATTCTGAGCCGAAGGCGAAGAATCTAATTCCACGAATTTGGCTAATATTATTGTGAGCGGGACGCTCACACAAACTACGCTTAATAGATTCTTCACTCCGCTTCGCTCGGTTCAGAATGACAAAAAAGGAGTTTTCGGGGTCCGAAAAATACGACATAAATTATCCTTATTCACCATGCCGACTAATATTTCGAGCATCCAAGAAAAAATCGAGATTGACGACATCAGAGATGGTGTTATTTTCCTGAAGGACGGGGGAATAAGAGCTGTTTTGATGACTTCTTCTGTCAATTTCGCCCTAAAATCAGTCGAGGAACAGGATGCGCTTATCTATCACTTTCGAGAATTCTTGAACTCTTTAGATTTTCCGATCCAAATCCTAATCGTTTCCCGAAAATTTAATATTTCCGGCTATCTGGAAATATTGGAACAAAAACAAAAAGAGCAAGAAAATGAACTCATGAGAATCCAGGCCTCGGAATATATCGATTTTATCAGGGGTCTAACGGAATTGGCTAACATTGTTACCGAATCTTTTTATATCGTGATTCCTTTCGCCCAAGTTGAAGCTAAACAGCTGACGCCACTGGAAAAAATAACCATCGCTACTGGCTTTAAAAGGTCTTCGACCAGCGACCGAAAGAAAACATTCGAGGAGCTAAAAACCCAACTCTGGCAAAGAATTAATTATGTCTTGTCGGGACTGGAAGGATTCGGCCTCCGGGCCACAGTCCTCAACAACGAAGAATTAATAGAACTTTTCTATCACCTCTATAATCCCGAGGCTAAAAAAGGGCGCCTATAAACACAGCTGAGATCGCGCCCCAAGCGAATAATAATTATCCCCTCATGGCCGCTCAATCGCGGAGATAACATTGATTTATGGCATCGCTGTTCAACACTCAAAACAACAATCAACAAACAGAGGTCATTCCGACGGTGGCAAGAAACGTTCGCAACCTGATCGCTCCGGCCGGTATCGAGATCGCCTCCAACTACGTCCAGATCGGCGAAGAATATGCCCGGACGCTGTTTGTTTTTACCTATCCACGCTACTTAAGCACCAATTGGTTCTCTCCCGTCATCACTCTCGACAAAGAGATGAATATTTCTATTTTCGTCCACCCGGCGGAGACAAGTATTATCCTAAAAAACTTGAGAAAAAAAGTGGCCCAGATCCAGTCGCAAATCACCATCCAGCAGGAACAAGGCAAGGTGCGTGATCCGGTGCTAGAAACAGCCCTAACAGACATTGAGGCCTTGCGCGACTCGCTAATGCAAGGCACGGAAAAGTTTTTCCAGGTTGGCCTCTACATCACCTTTTTCTCTAAAACAGCCAAGGGCCTGGATGAAATTGAAAACGAAATCAGGGCCATACTGGAAGCAAAAATGGTTTACGCAAAGCCGGCTACTTTCCAGCAAGAAGAAGGATTTTTCTCTTCCTTACCGCTAGAGCAAGATAAGCTTTTAATACACCAGCCGATGAATACCGCTCCGTTGGCTTCTTTCTTTCCGTTCGTATCCATGGACCTGACCGACAACAAAGGCGTTCTTTACGGCATTAACCGGCATAATAATTCCCTGATTCTCTTCGACCGATTCGCGATGGAAAACGCCAATATGGTTATTTTTGCCAAAGCTGGCGCTGGCAAAAGTTATTTCGTCAAATTAGAAGTCTTGCGGTCGCTGATGATAGACACAGAAGTCATTATTATTGACCCGGAAAAAGAATACCAACACTTGACCGAAGCGATGGGCGGAGTATTTGTTAATATTTCTCTTTCCTCGCCAAACCATTTGAATCCTTTTGACCTGTCAATCGGGCGAAGTGACGAAAGCCCGGACGACATTTTAAGAAACAATATCATCAGTCTGGTCGGTTTGTTGCGCATCATGCTAGGCGGCCTAACACCGGAAGAAGACGCTCTTATTGATCGCGCCCTTCGAGAAACCTATGCCCTTCATGACATTAGCCCGGAATCAGATTTTTCAAAAGCAACGCCACCCCTGATGGCGGATTTACAGGCCGTTCTGGAAAACATGGAGGGTGGACGAGAATTAGCCGTCAGGTTAGAGAAATTCACCAAAGGGACATACTCCGGCTTCTTTAATAAACCAACTAACGTATCTCTTAATAATAAATTAGTAGTTTTTTCGATCCGCGACATGGAAGACTCTTTGCGCCCGATGGCGATGTATATTATTCTCCATTATATTTGGAATATCATTCGCTCAGAAGTTAAAAAAAGAGTTTTAGTAGTCGATGAAGGATGGTGGATAATGCAGCATCCGGAAGGCGCCTCATTTCTTTTTGGCATCGCTAAACGTTGCCGCAAATATTATATGGGACTAACAACCATCACCCAAGATATTACCGACTTCATGGGATCGCCGTATGGAAAACCGATCGTGACCAACTCTTCTCTTCAGCTGCTTCTAAGACAATCGCCAGCCACTATTGATATAATGAAAACAACCTTTAATCTAACTGAACAGGAAAAATTTCTTCTGATGGAATGCAATGTCGGAGAAGGAATCTTTTTTGCCGGACTAAAACATGTGGCGATCAAAGTAGTCGCCTCCTATACGGAAGACCAAATAATTACCACTGACCCAAGACAAATAATCGAGATGGAACGAGTAAAAAAGGAGTCTGCCGAGAACAATCTCTGACCGCCGCGCTTAAAGCAAATTGCAAATTAAAAACCTGCCGAATAACCCTCTAGACCCCTAATTAAAATGTGGGTAGCGCAGGAAATAGACAATATCTCGAAAAATAATTTAATGCCTGCTTAATAAATAGAAACACAAACAACATGTCAAACCGGTTAAAAATAAAAACTTATGGAAATAAATATCGCCTTCTACTTGGCACTATTTGTTGTCTCCTCTCAGCTACCTATTGCCTTCCCGCCGCCGCCCAAGCTGTTTCCAACAATTTGGTTTTGACTTGGTCGACCAACACTTTCGCTCCTCCGACCTACCAGGGAAAACCCCTACCAGCCTACGGAAGTGTTATAGATCTAACGATTGACCCCCCGAATTCCTCTGCCGGCAAAATGGACGGGCTTAACTTTATCTGGTTTCTAAATGGCGACAAGCAGATTTTTTCTTCCGGCAAGAACCAAACGAGGTTTATGTTCCGCGTTTCCTCGTCTGCCGGCACCCATATTGCAATTAATGTCCAGATCCAAGACGACGACGACAATGTATTAGCTGAACTAACTAGCTCTATTCCTGTCGTTTCTTCAGAAATAGTCCTCTACCCCGCAGAGGGTAATTCTGGTTATAATAGCCAAACTTCAGGCTCTATTCAAACCTCTCCCGGCCAAGAGTTGCAGCTTCTTGCCGCTCCTTATTTCTTCGACATCTCCAGCGCTAAAGAACTTGAATATCAGTGGCGTTTTGATGGGCAGCCGATTATTAAAGTCGAAGACGCCAACCATTTCGGCCTGAAAATCGACGCGGGCTCTCTCGCCGAAAGTCTGCGAAAAGAATTAAGCATTTTTGTCGAAAATCCAAAAAATAGGGCCCAGCGGGCAAGCCAAAAAATTGATATCGTTATCAATAAAGGTTAGGATTTAATGTTTGGCAATCTAAAGCAAATCGGCAGAGTTTGTCAAATATTTTACCGTGAGTTTGGCAAATAATGAACAACCGGATGAGGACTGTTCTCTTTGGGAGGACAGTCCTCCGGAAATTATATAGAAACTGTGATGTCAAATAAATTAAAATTCTTTTTACTTATTTTGAGTGCCGGCTTGTTTTTTCTACGTAAAAGCTCTCTTGCTCTGGCTCAAGGATACCAGCTTCAGGTCCCCCTCCCCGGCGTCTCGGGCACCGTCTCCGGTCCCGGCCAATACATCCGGGCGATTTTTACTTACGGCCTAAGCATTGTCGGC
>PFOG01000050.1:0-763 GCA_002792395.1 Candidatus Portnoybacteria bacterium CG_4_10_14_0_2_um_filter_44_20
GGAAATTAGCCAATACCCGGTAGTCATCAACGAAATTGCCTGGATGAGAACGGCGTCTAAATATTCCAGCGATGAATGGATTGAACTATATAATAAAACTAATCGGGATATTGATTTAAGCGGCTGGACTCTGCGCGCCATTGACGGTTCTCCGAGCATTCCTTTGGCGACAACTGTTCCCGCGCATGGTTTCTATCTTTTGGAGAAGACTGATGACAATACTGTTTTCGATGATATTGCCGCCAGCCAGATTTATAAGGGTGACTTATTAAATAACGGTGGTGAAATTCTAGAATTAAGGAACGCAAGCGGCTGGTTGATTGACGCAACGCCGTCCAGCAATTCTTGGGTTGCCGGCGAAAAGATTTCGCCCAATAACTACCGAACCATGGAGCGCGTTAATCCTTACCGTGACGGCGCTAATCCCGACAATTGGGCGACCAATAACGGCGTCATCATCAAGGGATTGGCGGCTGATGGCACGACTCCGATTTACGGCACGCCCAAGGCGCAGAACAGCCAATACGACCCAACATTAGCTATTTCAACTATCATTTCCGATAAAACGGTTATCGCTTCTGACACGATTTGGTCTTTGAGTCGCAGTCCGTATATTTTAGAATCCAACGCCGGCGCCTATCCGCGCTTGGAGGTTGGAGTGACTTTGATTATCGAGCCGGGCGTGGCAGTCAAGCCTATTTCATATCCATCTCCGCATCCCAACTCGCTTCTTAAAAAATTAATTATCAAAGGCACTCTTTTA
>PFOG01000050.1:1027-1406 GCA_002792395.1 Candidatus Portnoybacteria bacterium CG_4_10_14_0_2_um_filter_44_20
CCGGTTTCGGACAGCGTCTTTACGGAAAACACCAAAGGAATCGTGATTGATGGCGCGGATTCCCATCCGATTATCAGAGATTCGGAATTTCGAGGCGCCGACCATCGGGGAACCGGAATCGAGATTAGCGGCAAGGCGGCGCCCATCATTTCTTCCAATAATTTTTATAATCTTAATTATCCCATCGTTTTAAAGAGTTCCTACCCGGTTTTTTCGGAGAATTTAATCTCCAATAACCGCTATAACGGTGTTTATGTCGATTGCAATAGCTTATTCACTCAAGACGCAAACTGGCAGAATGGTTTGACTTATATTTTAATGTCTAATTATAATTATTATCCGACTGTCGCCAGCGGAGCGGTTTTGACTATTGAGCCGG
>PFOG01000214.1 GCA_002792395.1 Candidatus Portnoybacteria bacterium CG_4_10_14_0_2_um_filter_44_20
GCTTGCTTGCAGAGAATTTATTCTCCACTTGTTTCAGCATCTTATCAACAATCAAAAACCTATGAGATCCCGAAGCCCTCCGACGCCAAGGCTTTGGCGAGCAGGCAAGTTCGGGATGACGGAAAATTCTTGTATTGCTATGGAAAAGTATATTTTATTAACCAAGGAACAAATTGAAGAAAATCTGGAGCAGTCGGTTGAAATCAAGGGGTGGGTATTGAATTTCCGGTCTTCCGGAAAGATTTGGTTTTTGCAGTGCCGCGATGGGCATGGATTCATCCAGGCGGTTGTATCTAAAAATGACGTTTCGGAGAAAGCCTGGGAAGATTGCCAGAAAATCACGCTCGAAACTTCGGTGGAATTATCCGGCGTAATCCGCAAAGACGAGCGGTCACTTTCCGGCTATGAAATGCAGGTCGGCGATTTGAAGATTATCCAAGTTGCCGCTGAATATCCGATTGCCAAAAAGGAACATGGCGCGGATTTTCTTCTGGATAATCGGCATCTTTGGCTGCGTTCGCCCCGCCAGATGGCCATTCAAAAAATTCGTTATACCGTCATTATGGCTACCTGCGAGTTTTTAGATAATAATTATTTTACCAGAATTGATTCCCCTATTTTAACGCCGAGCGCCTGTGAGGGAACAACCACGCTTTTTGAAATTGATTATTTCGGGCAGCCGGCTTATTTAAGCCAGAGCGGCCAGCTTTATCTGGAGGCGGCTATCTTTTCGCTTGGCCGGTGCTATGATTTTGGGCCGGTTTTTCGGGCGGAAAAGTCAAAAACCAGACGCCATCTGATTGAATTTTGGATGATGGATGCCGAGATGGCTTTTGTTAAACACGAGGAGAATTTAGCGATACAAGAAAGCCTTATCGTCCGCATAATCGAAAAGGTTCTTGATAAAAATAAAGAGGAATTGAAAGTTTTAGAGCGTGATATAAGCGTGCTTGAGAAAATAAAAACGCCTTTTATAAGAAAGTCGTATCTCGAGGCGATAAAAGAATTACGGGAAATAGGCTCCGATATAAACGAGGGTGACGATTTGGGGGCGGACGACGAAACTGTTCTTACCAAAAGATACGAACAGCCGATTTTTATCGAAAAATTTCCCGCCGAGGTTAAAGCTTTCTATATGAAGCGCGACCCAGACAACGAGAACTTTGTTCTTTGTTCCGATCTTCTGGCGCCGGAGGGTTACGGAGAGATTATTGGCGGCTCGCAGCGTGAAGAAAATTATGAGGTTTTGCTTAAGCGAATCGAAGAGAAGAACCTGGCGCTTAAAAATTTTCAGTGGTATCTTGATTTGCGAAAATACGGCTCGGTTCCTCATTCCGGATTCGGTTATGGTCTCGAAAGAATAGTTACCTGGATTTGCGGTCTGAAACACGTGCGTACCTCTATTCCATTCCCGCGGTTATTAAACAGAATGAATCCCTGATTAAACCCCTATTTTATATGAACACTTTTTCCGAAAAAGGAAAATCAGATTGGAACCGTTTTGTTGTCGAAAACAACGGTTCTTTTTTGCAGTCTTGGGAGTGGGGAGAATTTCAGAAGAGTTTAGGTAGAAAAATTTGGCGTTTGGGCGAGATTGACGAATGGTTGGCGATGATTGTTCAACATGATTTGCCCTTGGGAAAAAGCTATTTATATTGTCCGGGAGGGCCAATAATGAATTTAAGATTTAAGAATTATGATTTAAGATTTAAGAATTTTTTGGACGATGTCACGGGAATCGGTAGGCAGGAAAAGGCGATATTTTTAAAAATTGAGCCATTTGTTGAAATTAATGCCGGGGAGAACGGTTCTCCCTCTGGAGAGCCGTTCTCCAAATATTGGGCCGACTCCGGCCTCGTAGAATCCGATGGCGGTCAAAGAATAAGAAAAACGCTGGTTTTAGATTTGGCCAAATCAGAAGGAGAATTATTGGCAGAAATGAAACAGAAAACAAGGTATAATATAAGAGTGGCGGAAAAACATGGTGTTAGAGTGAGAATCTCTGACCGACCGGAGAAAGATTTTGAGGAATTTTGGCGGTTGATGCAGGAAACGGCAAAAAGGGATAGAATCAGATGTCATCCGAAAGATTATTATTCGAAGCAACTTTCTCTAATCAATATTAGGGAGAACGGTTCTCCCGCGAGAGAACCGTTCTCCGAATATTTTGGCGACGAAAAGAATGCCGCGGAAACGAAATTATTTTTGGCCGAATTCGAGAATAAAGTTATTGCCGCCAACGTAGTTATGTTTTTTGACGAAAAGACCATATATTTGCATGGCGCTTCCGATTATGAAAAGCGCCATTTGATGGCTCCCTATCTTTTGCAGTGGGAACAGATTAAAGAAGCTAAAAGATGTGGTTACGCGCAGTACGATTTTTGGGGGCTTGATGAAATAAAATGGCCGGGCGTGACAAGGTTTAAAAAAGGATTTGGCGGGCATGAGATAGAGCAAAGCGGAGCGTATGATTATGTGTTTCAAGATTGGTGGTATGGGATTTATAAGATAGCAAAAAAATTATTCTAATTACTCTAATTTCTAATTAACCTAAAGAATGACCAATGATTAAATTTCAAATGGCCGAATAATTTTTAAAATAGATACTTTAGACATTATTTATTAGCCATTGGGATTTCCCTAGAATAATTAGAGCAATTAGAATAATTAGGTTTAATTGTTCAATGAAATCGTTACTACGAAAATTAGTGCCTGAATTTATGATGAATTGGTACCATTTCATCCTTGCTTATCTTGGCGCGTTGATTTATCGTTTTCCGTCCAGAAAATTGATTGTCATTGGCGTTACCGGGACCACGGGTAAGACGACGACTTGCAATTTGATCGCGCAGATTCTGAATTACTGCGGCTCTAAAACCGGCATGGCGACGACGGTCAATTTTTGTATCGGCGGCGAGGAGTGGATCAATGAGTACAAACAGACAATGTTAGGACGGTTTAAGCTACAGAAGTTGTTGCGCCAAATGGTTGAGGCGGGCTGTAAATATGCGGTTATTGAAACTTCTTCAGAGGGGATTTTGCAACATCGGCACCGGGCCATTGATTATAGCGTTGCAGTTTTTACCAATTTATCGCCCGAGCATATTGAACGGCATGGCGGCTTTGAGAATTATCGGGCTGCCAAGCTGGAGCTATTTGAAAAGGTGGCGAAAAGGGAAGGCGGGATCGGCGTTTATAACCTAGACGACGAAAACGTCGAAAGTTTTCTGGCGATTCCGATAAAGCGGCGATACGGATATTGCACTAAATGTCGGGCTTCAGGTTATCGCGCCGCAATGCTGGAAAACAAGCATCATATTTATGATATTGATGTATCACCAAGTAAGACCAGTTTTGTCTTTGACGACGAGAAATTTGAGTTGCCGTTAATCGGCGAGTTCAATGCTTACAACGCAGCCGCGGCAATCTGCGTTGCTTTATCGCAAGGCTTGGAAATAGGGCAGATTAAAAGGGCCTTGACTTTGGCAAGACCGGTGTCGGGTCGGATGGAGATTATTGATGAAGGGCAGGATTTTGCCGCGATTGTTGATTATGCCCATGAGCCGGCTAGTTTCGAGGGCGCGCTGAAGGCAATAAAAAATTTTAACCTCAAAAGAACAATTGTCGTTTTTGGTTCGGCCGGAGGCGGGAGAGACAAGTGGCGCCGGCCGATGATGGGCGAAATTGCTGATAAATACGCGGAGATAATTATCGTCACAACCGACGATCCGGGCGATGAGAAGCCGGGTGAAATAATTGATGAAATTTTAGAGGGAGTTTTGTCCGCCAAAGGCGGATCCGCGGTTCGACTGAGTTCACCGCCGAAGTCCTCGGGCGGAAAAAACAGAGAACGCATTTTGAAAAAGAATGTTTTTAAAATTGTTGACCGCCGGAGGGCGATTAGAGTGGCCGTTGATTTGGCCCAATCGGACGATCTAATTCTGTTCGCCGGCAAAGGCGGCGAAACTTGGATGAACGTGAAAAACGGTAAGAAAATTCCTTGGGACGAGAGCGCCGTTGTGCGGGAGGAAATCAGGAATAAAATGGCCGACATTCCGGTAATCAAAATCTAAAA
This sequence comes from Candidatus Portnoybacteria bacterium CG_4_10_14_0_2_um_filter_44_20, assembly GCA_002792395.1. Classification (GTDB taxonomy): domain Bacteria; phylum Patescibacteriota; class Minisyncoccia; order Portnoybacterales. The sequence goes on from PFOG01000214.1 coordinate 4,076, forward strand.
AACGTAGAATAAATTAGTTTTCACATAAAACTCTGCTATTGCAAAATTATTAATTTTGCGCAACCTATTGGTTAATAGCAGAGTTTTATGTGTTTAGTTTAAGGAGAGGATTTCATAAAAAAGCGAATTTCACATAAAAAAATCGCCCCGGCAGTATTGCGGGGGCGTTTTGTTTTTTAGTCTAATAATAAATAGCTAAAGTCCGGCGATTCGAGGCCGGCTTTTTTCAGAAGCGTGATTCGTTCTTCAACGACCCTTTTCTGAATCTCTTCGATATTAGCTTCTTTCAGGTGCCGGAAGCGGCCTTGTAATTTTAGATATTCCTCAACCGGTTTGAGTTTAGCCCCCGGTTTTGGTTTCATTGCTTTGAAGATTATCTTTCCATCGATAATCTCATAAACCGGATAAATACCGGTCTCGACAGCCAGCCGCGCCAGTTTGATAGCGTAGCGCGGTTCATATTTCCAGCCAGCCGGGCAGGGAGAACAAATCTGGATATAGCGGAAACCCTTAATGGTTCTGGCTTTCGCAACTTTTTCCTGCAGATCTTCTGGCCAGGCCAGCGAAACAGTGGCGACATAAGGAACCCGGTGTGCCGCTACGATTTCCGGCATATTCTTTTTCCAGAGAATATTGCCGCCAGGCGTGGTGGTGGTGCGCGCTCCGCAGGGAGTGGCGCCGCTGCGCTGGACACCGGTGTTCATGTAGGCTTCGTTGTCGTAACAGAAATACATAATATCGACGTTTTTTTCTGCCGCGCTGGAGAGGGCTTGGATACCAATATCAAAAGTCCCTCCATCGCCTGCCCAGCCGACAACATCGATTTCATTTTGGCCTTGTACTTCTAAGCCCGTTTTGATGCCGGTCGCCACTACCGCGGTTGTTTCAAAAGCGGTGTGTATTACCGGTGTCTTCGGGAGGCAGGAACAAAGATTGGCGCCTTCGATGATAGTCCAGCAACAGGCTGGAATAACCAGAATGATATTTTCTCCCAACGCCTCAAGAACGAGTTTCATGGCGAGAGCCGCGCCGCAGCCGACACAAGCCGAATGCCCGGGAGCTAGATAGGGAGCAGTGTTCTTTTTCATGCGATATTCCCTCCTTTCCCCCAGAGTATCGGCCGCTCGTCGTTCAACGCCAGCTGGCTGTGCTTAATAATTTCTTCAATTGTTGCCGGAGTAATGTCATCTCCATTCAATCCGGCGACGTAGCCAAAAATTTTGGGCTTGTCGCAGTAAGGATTACAACGCCAGGTCACGTCGTATAAAGCTGAACGGATTTCCTGCCAGAGATGGCCGCCTTGCCCGCAGGACAGGTTGCGATCCAGAACGATTATCCTTTTCAGAGAAAAAGCATCCCAGACTCTGTCGAGAATAATTTTTTGTATTTGTCGAGACGGGAATGGCCGGAACATTTTTATTCTTATCCAGCCAATATCAGGATTTTTTTCTACTTCTTTGGCGGTGTCGGCCATGGTGCCCATGCTGATAAGGATTGTCTGGGCGGTTTTGGTGTTGTGGCTTTCAACGATTGCCGTTGAGCTTCTTCCAAAAGCCGACTCAAATTCCTGAGCAGCTTCTTCGCTCTTCTGAAAGACAGTGAGCATATCGTTGTTCTGTCGATAACGAAGTTGGGCGGCATAGTCCGGCATCATAATAATAGTGCCAAAAGAAATAGGATTTTTTGGGTCCAGTTTGAACTTCGGTTTGAGCGGAGGCAAGAACTTGTCCGCGTCTTTCTGGCTTGGAACGATTACCGGTTCATAGGTATGCGAAACCAAAAATCCTTCGTAGATGACCATAACAGGAATTAATGTTTGCTCGGAAATCCTGTAGGCCAATAAGATAGTATCGAGAACTTCCTGGGCGTTTGTGCAATAAAGCTGGATCCAGCCGGTATCTTTTACGCTCATGGTGTCGTTGTGGTCAGCCCATAAGGCCCAAGGAGCGCAAATCGCTCGGTTGGCAACCGCCATGACGATTGGCAGGCGGGCTCCGGCGGCCCAATGAATCATCTCGTTCATTAGGAGTAGTCCTTGCGATGAAGTGGCCGTAAAAGCTCGGACACCGGTCATGGCGGCGCCAATACAGGCGGCCATGGCTGAATGTTCAGACTCCACATAAATTATCTTAGCTTGGAGCTCGTTGCTATCGATAAGGTCAGAGATTTTTTCGGATACGGTGGTAGCCGGCGTAATCGGGTAAATCGGCGCGACCTGTATTCGGGCCAGTTTGGCTCCGAGAGCAGCGGCCACATTGCCCGAGATATATCGAGTTTTGCCTTCCATATTTATTCCTCCGTTTCAACGTCGGGCCGCATTTCAATTGCTTTGAGCGGACACTCTTCGCTGCAGACACCGCAGCCTTTGCAGTGGTCGTAGTCAATCGTTACCTTACCGTTTTCGTCGACCAAAATAGCCGGTTCCGGACAGAATTTTCGGCAAATCCCGCATTTCAAGCCCCGATTTTTGCACTTGGCATAGTCGATAACCGGCTTGACCGTCCGCCAAAGGCCTGTTTTGTTTCCAGTGGTGTCACGAAGAGAAATCGAGATTATTTTGGATAATTCAAGTAATTTATCGACCTCTTCGATGGCCGTTGGCATGGATAAATTCGGCCTGATGGAATTTGTCGACATTTTGATGGCGGTTTTTTCAAACGCCTCTTTGGCCGAGGCAATGTTGTCGTTGATTTTATGCGGCGGAATATCCCCGCTTCCATAATTGCCTGGCAGAGGATGTCTATAGTGATACCGAGGGCATTCTCTAATGCTTTTGCCACGGCGCCGAGAATGGTGGTATTGGTGATGGGAAGTTCTCGGGTCCCGATGCCATATTTTGCCGCGATGTTTTTCGCGTCAATGGTGGCGACCCTGAATGGTCCGAGATAAAAGAAATCTTTTGGCGGTTTGGCAGAGTTGATAATTAGGCAGCCATTGTCTCTAAGGCTATCTATAATTTCCGGAGTTATTAATCCTTCGTCTAAAACTACGATGCAATCTGGATTGGCGATTGGGTAACGGGCGCTAATTTTGTCGTCAGCCAGGCGGAAGTCAGCCGTAACTGGCGCGCCGCCCCTTTCAGCTCCGAACTTCGGCGCGGAAAGGGCGTATTTATTAAAGAGTACAGCCGCTTTGCCCAGAATAATCGAGGCAATGACTACGCCTTGGCCTCCGCGACCCCAGAATTTTATTTCGAACATCTCGTTCATCTCCTTTTAGGGTTTCCGGTTATTATGTTAGTTTTCAAAGAAACTTCCTGTGCCCCAATTTTAGCCTCAAAATTGTTATTCTGTCAAGATTTTAGGTAATAGCTTAGTGAAAAATGCTGATTTTTTGTCATTCCCGCGCAGGCGGGAATCCAGAAATCATGGAAATTCAATAAATTCTGGATTTCGGATCAAGTCAGGAATGACAGTATCTGCCAGTATTCACCAAACTAACCCGTGCTGTTTGACATTTGAAAAATTATTTGTTATAAGGATAGAAGC
>PFOG01000047.1:0-7549 GCA_002792395.1 Candidatus Portnoybacteria bacterium CG_4_10_14_0_2_um_filter_44_20
GTTTACCCCCACGTTTTTTATTTTAAGAACCAACATACCCTAAAAGGCGGCCCCCCTGAATGCTACAGAATACTGCAGAAAAGAAGAGAGCCGCCTTTTAAACTACGTTAATCCTCCGTTTGTTTTCAAAAATTTTAAAATCTCTCCTCTTTCTTTATCGTACCGGTACGATATCATATACTTGATTTCCTGTCAAGAGTTTGGCGTGATTTTAGAGATTCTTTTTCATCGGCTTAAAACTTTTTCGATGTATCTCACATGGACCAAATTTTTTAATCGCCTCCAAGTGTTCTTTTGTTCCATATCCTTTATGTCCGTCAAACCCATACCGCGGATATTTTTTATGCGCCCGCCTCATCATTCTATCACGCGCTACTTTCGCGATAATCGAAGCCGCCATACACAAAAAAACTTTCTCGTCGGCTTTAATAATGGGCTTCTGTGCGGGTGCTACGAGAACCGTTCTCGCAATATTACGAGAACGGTTCTCGTAAATATTGAAATTGCCGTCAATAATCAAAGCGTCGATTCCACGCAAGATTACGCTATCGCGTAATTTGGCGTGGTCCTCGACACGGCTCAACGTTTGCAGTTTTCTATTTAATTTCGCGACTGCCCGCCTCATCGCCAGCTTATCCGCTTCAAAAATATTTATCTTATCAATCACCTCATGCGAAACGCTCGTCACCGCCCATCCTATATTTGGATGACTGGTTATAATTTCATACCATTCCTCTCTCTGCTTTTCGGATAACTTTTTTGAATCCCTGATTCCTCTAAATTTCTTATCGCCGATCACCGATTTCCTATCATGTATCATGACTGCCGCAGCCGACACCGGTCCGGCCAGAGGCCCCCTCCCCGCTTCGTCAAGACCGGCGACACATTTATAACCCTGCTTATATAATTTTTTTTCTTCTTTAAAAATATCTTGCATTTTTGTTCTTTATGACACATACTGTCTTTAAGATTTCGATGGCGTTTCAATTCAAAAAGGAGCCAAGCGTGGAACCAAAAAGTTTTGATCCGAATAACCCCAAATTAGTCAAAGGATTTTTTCTCGCTATCAAAAAGGCTTGCCAGGAACTAAGCTTCGACCTTCGCCGCCTTGACTGGTTTAACCTCTCACCGGCTCACGCAGACTTTTATCGAAAAAACGTAAATCTGCCCGACCGCTAAACACCTTGTAATTTTAAAACCCCCGAACTTTGGGGGCTTTTTATTACCATTCAACTTTTTGTCTGTCTGTTTTTTTCTGCCCCTGATGGCGTTTTTCGTCCATGCGTCTTTCTTTTGAAGACTTCGTTGGTTGAGTTTCTTTTCTTTCCTTCGCAACCACCAATGTTCCGGCGACAAGTTCGTTCAGGCGCTTGATCACCGCTTTGCGGTTAGCTTCCTGACTTCTCTCTTCGCTTGCCTCAAGACAAAGTTCGCCACCCTGATTAATACGCGTCTCAAGCCCCTGCAGAATTAACTGCTTTTGCGTGTCGTCAAACGCCTCTGAGCTTGCCACGCGCCAACGGAGTTGGGCGCAGGTGGAGCGTCGGTTGACGTTTTGCCCGCCCGGACCGGAGGAGCTGACGTATTTCATTTTTAATTCTTTCTCGGGGACAACGGGAAACATATCGTCCCTCCTTTCGTAATTAATTTTTGGCGCTTCAAAAGTTTCCATTCTTGGATGATAGCATGTTTTTTGCTTTCCCGCAACGCATTGCGGTACTTTCCCACAGAAGATATAATAAAAGAAACCTTGCGACAATTATCGGTTTACGATCAATCTTCAATTTATTGATTTTTAAACATTTTTATTTGAAATTGAAAATTGAAAATTGAAAATTGAAATGCGTTTCACGCATTTACACGTCCATTCCCACTATTCGCTTCTCGATGGCTTACCCAAGATCAACGACCTAATTTCCAGAGTCAAGGATTTGGGTATGGATTCAGTTGCCCTGACCGACCACGGAGTGATGTATGGAGTGGTAGAATTTTATAAAAAAGCAGTGAAAGAAGGCGTCAAGCCGATCATCGGCAACGAAATGTATCTGGCGCCCCGAACAAGGTTCGACAAGGAAGCAAGAATTGATCAGAAAGCTTTCCATCTCCTCCTTCTGGCCAAGAACAAGGCCGGCTACGAAAATCTGATCAAGCTTACAACCAAGGCCCACCTTGAGGGATTTTATTATAAGCCACGCATCGACAAAGAGCTATTGAGAGAACATGCCGACGGCTTAATTGGTTTAACCGCCTGTTTGTCGGGAGAGATTCCCCGGGCGATCATCGCTGGCAATATCGAAAAAGCCGAAGAACTCGCCGCGGAATACCGGGAAATTTTAGGTCCGGAAAATTTTTATTTGGAAGTCCAGCACCATCCCAATCTTGAGTATCAGGAAAAAGTCAATCAAGCGCTAATTAAGCTCGGCAAAAAGCTCAAAATTTCCCTGGTTGCCACTCACGATGTCCACTATTTAAACCCGGACGACGCCGACGCGCAAGATATTTTGATGGCCGTACAAACTGGCGCCAAAACCGATGACGAAGGCCGCCTGACAATGACGGGAGAAAATTTTTCCCTCCAGCCGCCGGAGCAAATGATAAAATGGTTTAGCGAGATTCCGGAAGCAATAGAAAACACTCAAAAAATTGTCGAACAATGCAACTTCCAGCTGAAACTCGGAGAAATTCAGCTGCCACATCTCAAGGTACCGACAGGGAAAACGCCCGAGGAGTATCTTAAAGAACTTTGCCAGCGCGGACTAGCCCAACGCTACGAAAATATTACTAAAGAAATTTCAGATCGCCTCAAATATGAACTCGGCGTTATTGGTAAAACTGGATTTGCTTCATATTTCCTAATCGTCCAAGATTTCGTCAACTGGTCAAAAAATAGCGGGGTGATTGTCGGGCCGGGACGCGGATCAGCTGCTGGCTCCCTCGTTTCCTACTTACTTAACATCACCGACATTGATCCGTTACGCTACGACCTCCTGTTTGAAAGGTTTCTTAATCCGGAACGGATTTCTATGCCCGATATTGATTTGGACTTTGCCGACGCAAGGCGCGACGAGGTTATTGCGTATATTAGAGAAAAATACGGGGAAGATCACGTCGCCCAGATTATTACCTTCGGTACCATGGCCGCCCGGGCTGCCATACGCGACGTCGGACGCGTGCTAAACTATCCTTATACTTTCTGCGACCAGCTGGCCAAGATGATTCCCTTTGGCCTAACGCTTCAAAAAGCCATCGACGAATCGGCGGAACTCGGTCATGCCTACAAAACCGATAACGGCGCCAGAAAAATAATTAATATGGCGATAAAATTAGAAGGCGTTGTCCGCCACGCTTCCACCCACGCCTGCGGCCTGGTTATCACCCGCCAGACGCTTGATGAGCTAACGCCCCGCCAACATCCGGCCGGCGACGAAAAAACAATCGTCACCCAATATGAAATGCATTCTATCGAAGACCTTGGCCTTTTAAAAATGGATCTTCTCGGACTCAAAAACCTAACAATTATTGAAAACGCGCTTAAAATTATTAAAAATACTTGCAACGAAACTATCGACATAAGCCGTCTGCCGCTTGACGACAAGCCAACTTATGAATTGCTCCAGGAAGGAAAAACCACCGGCGTTTTTCAACTCGAATCTGGTGGCATGAAACGCAACCTTAAGGAACTTAAGCCAACCCAGTTTGAAGATATTATCGCCATGGTCGCCCTCTACCGGCCCGGCCCAATAGAATTCATCCCCGAGTTTATTGCCCGCAAACACGGACTGAAAGAAATTGAATATCTGCATCCAAAATTAGAAACAATTTTGAAAAACACTTACGGAATTTGCGTCTACCAGGAACAATTAATGGCTATCGCCAAAGAATTGGCTGGCTTCACGCTGACCGAAGCCGATATCTTAAGAAAAGCTGTCGGCAAAAAAATCAAAAAACTTTTAGACGAACAGAGGGGGAAAATGATGAACGGCATGATTAGGAATGGAATCTCCGAAGAAATCGCTTCAAAAATCTGGCAATGGGCGGAACCTTTCGCCAGCTATGGATTTAACAGAAGCCACGCCGCCTGTTACGCCATGGTCGGCTACCAGACCGCTTATCTCAAGGCGCACTTCCCCACTGAATTCATGTCCGCCCTAATGACCTCTGAAGAAAACGATATTGAAAGAGTTTCATTTCTGGTTGACGAATGCCAAACAATGGGAGTCCAGATTTTACCCCCCAACATCAATGAAAGTCTGGCCAACTTCACAGTGATAGAAACGAATCAGATCCGCTTCGGACTCCGGGCGATCAAAAATGTGGGAGACAATGTCGTTAAAACCATCATAAACGAAAAAAAGGCGAACGGACCCTATAAATCAATCAGCGACTTTCTTGAGCGAGTGCAGACAAAAGATCTCAATAAAAAATCTCTAGAAAGCCTCGTAAAATCTGGCGCCTTTGATGCCTTGGGCGAGCGCAATGAGTTTTTGCTCAACATGGAAACGCTTTTGTCCTACGCCAAAGAAACCCAAAAAAATAAATCAAATGGACAAATCAGCCTCTTTGGGTCAAACTCAAAAGTAGCCAACCACCAATTGAAACTCGCCGAGGTCCCGCCAGCCACCAAAAAAGAAAAACTATTCTGGGAGCGCGAGTTGCTCGGCCTCTATATTTCCGGCCACCCAATGAGAGAATACAAGGAATTGCTGGAAAAAAACTCACTTCCGATCGGAAAAATAACCAAACAGATGGCCGGCAAACAAGTAAAAGTCGGCGGGATAATTAATAAAATTAGAAAAATTGTCACTCGCACCGGCCGACCGATGCTTTTCGTTCAGATAGAAGACTCTCAATCCAAAACTGAAGTCATCGTTTTTCCGAATGTTCTCGACAAAACCGCCACTATCTGGCAGGAAGACAAAATGGTCTTAATAACAGGAAAAGTGTCCGACCGAGACGAAGAAATTAAAATTATTTGCGATAGCGTAAAAGAAATTACGTAAAAATTCACCTAATTTCTAATTACCTCACCCTACGGGCGACCACCCGAAGGGTGGTAATTCACCTAATAAAATCGTAAGTAAAAATGTCCAGTTCGAAAATTTTGTTATTTGGCATTTTAATTTTTATTAGAAATTAGAAATTAGAAATTTCAAGATGGATAAAGAAAACAAATTAAGCATTCTTCGCCATTCCACCGCTCACCTATTAGCAGTAGCGGTTCTCAGAATGTTCCCCGAGGCTAAACTTGGCATTGGCCCGGCCATTGAAGATGGTTTTTATTATGATTTTGACCTGCCCAGAACCTTGATTCCCGAAGATCTGCCGATCCTGGAAGACAAGATGCGAGCGATAATTAAAGAAAATTACGCTTTCGAAAAACAGGAAATTGACGCTAAAAAAGCAGCAGAGCTGTTCAAGAAAGCAAAACAAACCTATAAGGTCGAGCTGATCAAAGACATTCAAAAAACACTTGAAGGGACTAAGTCCCTTCAAGGGGACTTAGTCCCTAATAAAATTACCATCTATAAAACCGGCTCTTTCGTCGATCTCTGCGCTGGTCCCCACCTTGATTCAACCGGCGAAATCAAAGCTGATGCCCTCAAGCTCCTAAAAATCGCCGGCGCCTACTGGAGGGGTGACGAAAAAAATAAAATGCTTCAACGGATCTACGGCACGGCTTTTGAGAACAAGGACGATCTGGATGAATATTTACACCGTCTGGAGGAGACGGAAAAAAGAGACCACCGAAAAATCGGAAAAGACCTGGATCTGTTCATTTTTTCCGACCTCGTTGGAAAAGGATTGCCGCTTTTCACCGAAAAGGGCTCGATTATCCGGCGCGAACTTGAAAGATTTATTGTCGACGAAGAATTAAAACGCGGCTACAAACACGTCTATACCCCCGAGATCGCCAAAGTTGATCTCTATAAAACCTCCGGCCACTATCCTTACTATAAAGATTCAATGTACCCGATAATGAAAGTTGATAACGAAGAACTGATACTCCGGCCAATGACCTGCCCACACCATTTCCAGCTTTATGCCTCAAGACCGCGGACATATAAAGAACTGCCGATGCGGATCGCCGAGTTGGCCAAACAATTCCGCTACGAAAAATCGGGAGAACTGACCGGCCTGATAAGAGTAAGGAGCTTCTGTCTGGCTGATGCCCACATCATCTGCCGCAAAGACCAGGCGGCTTCGGAAATAAACAGCGTCCTGGACCTAATCGAGTATGTCGCCTCAATTTTCGGTTTACAATCAGCCATTGATTACCGCTATCGACTTTCCCTGGGCGACCGGAAGGACAATAAGAAATATTTTAAAGATGATGAAGCCTGGAATTTTGCCGAAAATGTTCTGCGTGAAGTTCTGACAAAAAGAAAATCGCCGTTTTTCGAAGCGGCCGGCGAAGCGGCTTTCTACGGCCCGAAAATAGATATTCAGATGAAAAATGTAGCCGGCAAAGAAGATACCGCTTTCACCGTACAATATGACTTTGTGATGCCAAAAAGATTCAACCTCGTTTACGCCGACAAAGACGGTCTCAAAAAAGAAACAGTGGTGATTCATCGATCTTCTATCGGCGCCATTGAACGCTTCATGGCATTTCTGATCGAACACTACGCCGGCGCCTTTCCTCTTTGGCTCTCCCCTATTCAGGTTGAGATCATTCCCATCAGTGAAAAGTTTAAAGATTACGGCCAAAAGATTGATTCACTTCTAAAAGAAAATGGTATCCGCTCACAGATGCGCGACGCCGACGAAACGCTCGGCAAAAGAATCCGCGAAGCCCAGCAACAAAAAATTAATTACATGCTCATCATTGGCGAAAAAGAAATAGAGGCAGACAATGTGGCGGTAAGAAACAGAGAACAAGGAGACCTTGGCGCAATGAAAATAGATGACTTTATTAAGAAGATAGAGGAAGAGATGGCATCAAAAAAGTAAAAACTGCCAATCGTAAAACCTATACTTAAAATTCACCTAATTGCCTAATTCACCTAATTCCTAATAAAAATTAAAATTCCAAATAACTAAAATTTAGAATTAGTCATTGGACATTTTATTAGGTGAATTACCACCCTTCGGGTGGTCGCCCGCAGGGTGAGAAATTAGACAATTAGAAATTTCTGCTTCTTCCCTCGCGCAATTATCTTTATTGGATCGCGTTATTAATTGCCACTGTCATTGGCATCGGCATTTCGCTTTGGGCCTATCATCAGATCATCAACATTCCGCCGCCGACCACGCTTGAAATGAAAAGGCTTCCAAAGACAATTTTTATCGACTCGCCAGCGATGAACGAGCGCATAGCAAATCCTATTAAAATAGCGGGTCGGGCTAAATCAGAGACGGGCGCAATAATAGCAACCTTGTTAGACAAAAACGGAATGACCATAGAAACGGCGCGAGTATCGGTTAGAAAAAACGAGCTCACTCCTTTTGAAATAGAGATAAAATACAAAAGACCAAATACAGACCTTGGCCTTATTAAGCAAAGCTTGCGTGAGCGTTCCGCTCACAATTAAGCAAAGCTTGCGTGAGC